>NZ_JAUBPE010000150.1:0-4496 GCF_036700565.1 Microcoleus pseudofavosus SVA1_A4 | reverse complement strand
GTGAGGCTATTTCTGCCCATTCTTGTGACTTGGCTATGCCTGAGCTCATTCCCATTCTTCAGACCTGAATCCTTACGAGGAAAGGTTTGCTCTGAGTGAAGAACTCAGAGTTAAAAGTAACAATTGGAAACACCAGAAGTTACGTTCAATACCAATCCCTAAAAAGGATGGGAGTACCCGCCTCCTCAAGATACCTACTATCGCCGATAGAACGTGGCAATGCCTCGCAAAATACGCGCTAGAGCCAGCACACGAAGCAACTTTTCACGCTCAGAGTTATGGGTTCAGAACAGGAGTGCGATTCGTTGGGTAGAAACTAGCCCTGAAATGGGTAGAGGATTACCCGCAAGTAACATAAGAACCTTGACAATCTGATAGTCATGTGGGTGAGAGAAAAGTATCCTAGAACCGCTCAAGTCCCACCCTCCAGGTGCAGGAGTGAAAGCACACAGAGCGCAGTTCTGAACTGTGTCCCCCAGGGTAGCGACTAGCCATCAATCCCTGAAGCGGGGGTGAAAGGTGTCAATGCTGGAAGCCTAATCTGGCAATCACCAAGCAAGAGTTCATGAGTAGGCACACAAAGGTACGTTTAACCATCGTCATGAACAACCAGCGGAATCAGGCTTACACGCTGGGAGTCCCAAACAGGGCAAGGATAATGGGGAGTTGGCAATTCCTGGTTGACCAACAAGCACTTCCTCCAAACCCGGTGGATAGTACCGCTCTAAAAACTCTATCAATGGCTATCAGAAACGAAGTAACCTCTCGTAAGCTCTCAGTCAGATCGATGACTGAGTAGGTGCTAACCGGATGCTGCGAGTAGGAAAGATTGAGTCAAAAGCCAAAGCCTGAAGTAATGTTCAGGATATGCAGACAGACTCACGATGTTTTGGAAGATAGAGACTCAAGTAAGGAATATAAATGTCCAAAACGAGTTTAAAGACTACGGTGGAATGGCGCTCGATTAACTGGCGCAAGCTAGAGCGACGAGTTTACAAGCTCCAAAAGAGAATCTATCAAGCCTCTCAACGTGGTGATGTAAAGGCATTACGCAGACTCCAAAAGACGTTGATGAATTCTTGGTCAGCAAGAGCATTATCGGTTCGTAGAGTTACCCAAGATAACACTGGCAAAAAAACAGCAGGAGTGGATGGAATTAAATCTCTATCCCCAGCAGCTCGTTTGAAGTTAGTAAACAACTTAAAACTGGGTTCTAAGGTCAGCCCAACCCGGAGAGTATGGATTCCAAAACCGGGAACGGAAGAGAAGCGACCTCTAGGTATACCTACAATGAAAGACCGAGCCTTGCAAGCGCTCGTCAAGATGGCACTAGAGCCTGAATGGGAAGCGCGATTTGAACCCAACAGTTATGGATTCAGAGCCGGAAGGTCATGTCATGATGCAATTGAAGCAATATTCAACGAGATTAGGTATAAAGCCAAATACGTGCTAGATGCCGACATTTCCAAGTGTTTCGACCGCATCAACCATGTAGCGCTGCTCAACAAACTTAATACATTCCCCACCATCCGCCGTCAAATACGAGCCTGGTTAAAAGCGGGAGTGATGGACAATATGCAGCACTACGAGACATCTGAGGGTACTCCACAGGGTGGGGTCATCTCCCCACTACTAGCAAATATTGCCCTCCACGGGATGGAAAACCAGA
This sequence comes from Microcoleus pseudofavosus SVA1_A4, assembly GCF_036700565.1. Classification (NCBI taxonomy): domain Bacteria; kingdom Bacillati; phylum Cyanobacteriota; class Cyanophyceae; order Oscillatoriales; family Microcoleaceae; genus Microcoleus; species Microcoleus pseudofavosus. Next base: position 2,827 of record NZ_JAUBPE010000150.1, on the reverse strand, counting down.
TTAAACAAGCTTTCCCCAGAAAGACAATAGTCAAGAAAGGGAAATACACTGGTTATCAACCAGGAGCAACATTAATCAGGTATGCAGATGACTTCGTGATTCTCCACGAAGACATAACCGTTGTCCAAAGATGCCGAGAGATAATCTCGGAATGGTTAAAAGACATAGGCTTGGAATTGAAGCCTAGTAAAACAAGACTGACACACACCCTTACAGAAATGGAGGGTGAAAAACCAGGGTTCGATTTCCTTGGTTTCAATATACGTCAGTTTCCCAAAGGAAAACACCAATCAGGTAAGAATACCCAAGGGGAAAAACTAGGATTCAAAACCATCATCACCCCAAGCCAAAACAAGATTAAGGTACATTACGACCACATCGCAAGAGTTATTGACGCCCAAAAGTCAGCACCACAAGCGGCGCTAATCAAACGAATCAACCCCATAATACGGGGATGGGCAAACTACTATGCGACTGTAGTAAGTAAGGAAGCTTACGCAGAATTAGACGACCTGGTGTATCGAAAACTTGTAGCTTGGGCAACCCACCGCCACCCAAAGAAATCAAAGTCATGGGTGTCAAAGAAATATTGGCAATCTATGGGCGGTGACAACTGGGTATTCGCAACCAGGAAAGAGGGTACAAGCCCACTTCGGTTACTTGACCATGCCGACACTCCAATATTGCGTCATGTGAAAGTTAAAAGCAAATCGTCACCATACGACGCGAACCTAGTTTACTGTAGTTTAGACTAAAAAATGAGTGCAGCTAAAAGTAGCCACCTTTTAACAGAAGGCAAGATGTTGCTCAAAAACTCAAGAGGTAGAAGATTAAACAGCTAATCTTGAAGACTTTTTGCGTCGAGAAACCCGTTTTTTGACAGTGGGATAATATGGTGCCTTAGTACGTGCCTTTCCTTTTTCCCAGCCGGGGGATTTTCCCCTATGTTTAGGCATTTTCGCGGGAGTACCAAGGTCAACTAAAACTGACAACATTGATTGGGCAACACGTCCAGGAGTTAAATTGATATTAGCCGATTGCCAAGGTAATATATTCTCGACGACTAAATCCCTAGCTAGCCAGAGTTGCCAACTCATCAATGGCATTAAATCGCTCCAGCGCTCAGATTGTTCGGGAGTTCTCAAGTTAGGCAATGTCCAATGTAATCTTTGCTTAGCAAATCTATACCAATGATCCACTCCAAAACGTCGTAAATACTTAAACCAAACAGTTTCGCTTAGGGAGAGTTCGTTCTCCCACCCAAGCCAACCACAAGGGTGGAAACGGCTGACCGTTTGACATGGGATTCATTCTTAAGGGCCAGGATTAAATTGACTCTCTGTTCGGCGGCACGATAAAAATGTAAGTCAAGCCATTGCCTGACTCGGACTTGTCCCAAATCTGGATGTTCGTCAATTGCGATCGCAGTATCCGCTTCGAGCCATGTGGTTGGGTCGGAGAGCCTCATTTTCTGACCGTGCTTGCGTGGTCTGCCGCGACCACTATATGCTGGTGGTGCTGACCATAAGCAGGCATTCTTTCGGACTCTCATTAAACAATCAGCTTGAATATCTGCTTGCGCCAGTACCCAATTTGCATTGCCATATTCAGCATCTAAAACTGCTAAGACTGGATTGATGCTCTGTTCACAAACAAGTTTGAGTTGGGAAGCTGCTTTTTCTATTGGTGAAGACCAACTACTAATTCGTTCATGTAGTAGGGGTAATGCCCAACTTCCTTGTGCTTCGGGTATCCATGCAATTGTACTGTACCCCTGTCCAATAATGACGCCCTGCTGATATTCATGGGTTCTGTCTTTTAATGTTTTAGCCTCTGGTCTCCCCCATGCCGTGTGGTCAATTGCTACTAAAACGTGTTCCGTTGCGGGTACTTGCTGTTCTAATTGCTGGAGATACAGCATCATCAGTTTTTTCCGATCCGGCCTACTGTCTTGCAATGCTTCGTAAACGCTTGGCCATTGACGATTGAATAGCGGACTGAGCGAAAATTCCGCCAAACAGGCCGCATTCGGGCGTGGTCATCACTGCATCCATCAGCTCGAATGTTGCATCCTTGGCTCGTACCAATAACTCGTATGCTGCTTGACGAAAGTCCTTTAATCGTTCACTGTTCATTTAGGGAGTGGGTAGGTTTTCTTTTTCACCCTTATTCTCTCCCGGCGCGGTGGCTCTAGTTCTTCTTTTGCCACCGTTCTCATCTTTATTTAGTCTAAACTACAGTAGTTTACTGGAGTACAAGAATGGGTAACAACCCAGAAATGCCAACTAGGGTATCAAAACTCTTGAAAAGGCAAAAAGGGAAGTGCGCCCACTGCGGATTGTTTTTCCGTGAAAACGATGTGATAGAAATTGACCACAAAATCCCGAAATCGCAAGGTGGAAAGGATTCTTACGATAACTGGGAACTTCTACACAGACATTGCCACGACACAAAGACTGCCTCAGATGGCAGTCCCGGCAACAAATCCGGCTGCAATAGTGCCGAGCCTAAGCCCACCAAAAGACTTGAAAAAGTCGCAGACAAATGGGTAATGAGGTATGCGTGACAAGCACCAAATCATTGAGGAGCCGTGTGAAGGGAAACTTTCATGCACGGTTTTGAAGACCAGCGAGGCTGGTGACAGTCTCGCTGAGTTTAATAGGTCGGCGCATGACGCGCAGAAATTTCTGTTCCTGAATCTACGCTCAAACGCCCACGGAATAGAAAAACGGGTTATCGAACTCGATATCGAAGCGCGACCTGAAATGGTCGTTTAGTACGGGAAGCCGTCTTCCCTAGCGGATTCACACCCGCTACTCTCACGTAA
>NZ_JAUBPE010000149.1:0-4609 GCF_036700565.1 Microcoleus pseudofavosus SVA1_A4 | reverse complement strand
TGACATTCAATTTCGGTAATTTGGTGATATTTCCATGTGTCTGATAGATTTTTTATGGCGGTTTCTGCGTCGGCAACACAGGCAAATTTTTGCCGGGAAAGCTTGCGTAGTGCGGCTTGAGCGCTTAATTCTTGTTTGTTTACTTGTTTGTCTATTTGTTTGATGCTTGCTTGTTTCCTGAGTTCACTTTCTCTGACTAACCATCTTTGTTTGATGTTTCCATATTCGCTGCCTCTTTCTGCTATCTTATATCCTTTTTTTGAGCTTGCTTGCCATTCGCTTTCTTGGATGTCTACGATTTTCTCTTGGCCTGATTTTATGCTTAATGGGACTCTTGTTATCCATTTGATTCCTGTCATTGCTGATAGGTTTTCCCTGGTGTATAAGGCGCTGTCTGCTACGCAGATTCCTTCAAATGTCCACTGCTTTTTGAATTCTTTTAGTCTTGATACGAATACGCTTTTGTCGTCGATATTTCCTGAATCTATTTTTAGATATAGTGGTATGTCTCCGTCTCCTGTTACAATCATGTCTATGATCAATTGTTTCAGGTCGGGTCGATGGTCTCTCGAGTATCCGTGAACTATTTCTATTGGTTTCATTTCGGATGTTTCTGGTTCTGGTTCTTTTTCTATTTGGTCGCTGTTTTTAACTTGGTTTTTATATTCTCCTTGTACGTACATTGAACTTCCATCTCAATGGATGCTGTTCATTTTTACTGGGAATTTATGGGCGGCTTTTATGGCGATTGTTGTGAAGAGTTTTGTGGTTCCTATTTGGTAATATTTATCGAGGGCTCTTCCCAGTCTATCGTCGTTGAGATGTTCGGGTAGTATTCCCTTTCCTATTAGATGTGATGTTGCTTTGCCTACGAAAAATTCCTCGAATATGTATAATGGGGCGCTTAAAAATCCTAGTCCATTCAAAATCATTGCTTTCATGACTTGTCCTGGGCTGAGCATTTCTTGGGTTGTTATTCCTACTATTTTATTGACTTCTTCTACTAATTCCATCTCGTCTATTATGCCTGCTACTATTCCTAGATGGTCTAAATCTAGGACTTTTATGGCTTCTTGATGCTCATTCATGGTTTTTTCCTCTTGGCTCCTAATTCGTTCATTGTAACTCAAAAAAGCCTGAAGTGATTACCCAGTAATCACTTCAGGCTTGAATTTTTAAAATTTATAACCATCAATTCTATTTAAAGACCTGCGGAATGTGGGTTACTAAATTTTTCATTTTAGCCATTTTTTCAGGGATTTGCCAAACTGAGATGCACCCTTTTTGGATTTTTGGATATTCGATCGCTCTTCTCAATGCAATCACTAACTTGGACCCATTGAGAAGAGCTTTGTATTGTTTTCAGGAAGCAGATTGAAAATGCCTAACCTTGATTTACTGCGCTGGGTTCCATGAACATAATTTCCCAAATGTGGCCATCTAAATCCTGAAAGCCATGACTATACATAAATCCGTAGTCTTTCGGTTCATTGTAAGTCGTTCCGCCAGCAGCAACTGCCTTGCCAATCATTTTATCCACTTCTTCTCGGCTCTGGGAAGACAAGCACACCAGCACTTCTGTACTCTTGGTGGCATCGCAAATTGGGTTGGGTGTAAATTCCTTGAACTTGGCTTCTGTCAAGAGCATGACGAAGATGTCTTCGCTCACAACCATACAAGTGGCAGTTTCGTCAGTAAATTGGGCGTTAAAACTGAATCCAAGTTTAGTAAAAAATTCGACGGACCGATCGAGATTTTTGACGGGTAAATTCACGAAAATTTTAGTAGCCATGTTTTCTCCTTTTTAACTTCGATCGCAAGGTGAAACATTAGCGATTTTTCGCTAATGTTTGAATTGTAGGGTAACGCTTGTGAGCAAACTTGAAAGGGTTAGGTAGCTTGCTGGGCATTAATCATCCACGGTGTGCCAAATCGATCGACAAGCATTCCAAAACGGGTAGACCAGAAGGTCTCTTGGAATGGCATCTTTACCGTTCCGTTTTCTGCCAACTTGTGAAAGATCCGCTCCGCTTCGACCAGATCGTCAAATTGAAGATTCACAGAGAATCCCTGTGGTTTTGTAAAGGAATCGGGTGGAGTGTCAGAACCCATCAATACCATTGCACCAACAGTTAAGTTGGCGTGCATGATTCGATCGCGCTGTTCGGAGGGAATTTCCTCAGACATGGGCCCATCCCCATAGGTCATCATGTCGTCGATTTTGCCACCTAAACACTGTTCGTAGAATTTAAATGCAGCTTCGCATTCACCGTCAAAAAATAGATAAATATTCGATTGCATCATGTACTCCTTTGGTTAATAGTCGATCGAGCAATCCATTCAGGCGAAATGATGTGGCTGCCGGACGAAAAGTTAGGCAGTATTTATGCCCTCAAGAACGCTGGAGTTGTTCTGCCCCCGCCCGAAGGCGTTCTTCCTGTTCCCTGAGTTCGGGCGTGAAGGATTCGCCGAAGTCCTCTGCTGTAAAGATCGGGCGAATTTCGATCGCGGATTCTCCTGGCATCGGGTTGGGGCAGCGTTTGACCCAGGCGATGGCTTCGTCCATCGACTGCACTTGCCAGATCCAGAACCCGGCAATCAGCTCTTTTGTCTCTGTGAACGGCCCGTCAATCACGCTCCGATTTGTGCCTGAAAACGTCACCCGCGCTCCTTTTGAGCTGGGATGCAGCCCTTCGCCAGCGAGCATAATTCCCGCCTTGACCAATGCTTCGTTGTACTGCCCCATTTCCGTCAGAAGCTGTTCGCTGGGCATGACGCCTGCCTCTGAGTCTTGGGTAGCTTTGACTAGAACTATGACTTTCATCGTGAAATCTCCTTTTGTTTGTGGTTGTTGAGCTGGGCTAAGGTGCGATCGTCAAAACGGCTTGAGACGTTTCTGGATCGAAGGGTACAGAGCAATGCTCGTGCACAATCTGCCATCTGCCCTGCTTCCGCTGGCACGCAGAGGTCATTCGCATCCACATCTGCGCCCCTGGGTGATCTTTTGGCATCCCTGTGAAGTGAAAAAGCCAGTGCGCGATCGCCAAATCACCGCTCACGGTAAGGCTGAGGTCTCGCATCTCAATCCCGAAGGAGTCCGGGAAGCAAGGCAGGCACGCCTCCCACGTCCGTCGAAATTCATCTCCACCTTTGGTTTGGAACGGCGGTATTGCATCGAAAATAATCACATCTTGGGCGTAGTGCGCCATGATGCGATCGAGGTCTTTGGCGCAGATGGCACTGGCCGTATCTGCGATGACTTGTCGAATCTGGGCTTCGTCTTGTGTTTTGGTGATTTCGGTTGTCATAGTCATAGTGGTATCTCCTTGTTGATGTCGATTGGTTTTCCGGGCGCAGATTGAAAACTCCTAACCCTTGCTCTACCATCTAGTCGAATAGAGGTGCGCGCGATCGACAAGTTGAACATTTTTTCTGAAAAAGTTTGTCCGTGCGGATGTGGAAGTTTGCGTTGAGCGGTATTGACGGCAACTACTGGTCTGATGGCAAGCCCGACAGTTCCACGATCGGGCGAATTTCAACCGTACCTTTACTGGCGCTTGGTAGGCGTGCTGCGATCGCGATCGCTTCGTCAAGATCCTTGGCATCGATCAGAAAGTAGCCGCCGAGTTGTTCGCGCGTCTCCGCAAACGGCCCATCGGTGACAAGTTTTTTGCCGTCACGCACTCGAATACTGGTTGCTGTGGCGATCGAGTGTAGCGGCGAAGCACCCAAATATTGACCGTTCGCTTGCAGTTCTTGGGTTAGCTGCAAAGACTTTGCGTAGCATTGCTGCCGCTCGCTTTCAGTCCAGGCATTTTCGTCGCTGTAAATCAGCAATATGTATTTCATCGTTGCTCCAAAATTCGATCTGAGATAGTCGCCTTCATTTAGTAGTCGTTCGGCGAGGCTGCAAATCGACAGCGGACCAAAAAATTTTTTCAGCTAAAGCCGCAGGAGCCTCACGCTGTACCCTATACGGGTCAGCGTTGAGAGGAATGCGGGTCAAAGAGGGGGGTTCAACACCCCCTTCTTTGACAATTTCTTTTGTAATGTTCGTAGGAATTCTCTAAACACATCGCTTTGGGTTCGAGATGTTAACTCGCAATACTTGACCAGAACCTCTTTTTCTTCTGAAGTAAGCCTAAACGTTGTTGTTTCTGTTTGTTTCACGATTGTATTTACATTAAATATGCAGTACAATTGTCTCATGAAACTAGCCTACCAGTTCAAACTACTGCCAACGTCCGACCAAAGACGCCGTATGAGCAAATGGCTCGATATGCTACGGCATCAATACAATTTTTTGTTGGCAGACAGATTTGATTGGTTTGAAATGAACAGGTGTTCAGTTAATGCCTGTCCACTGGTATGCAGTATTGCATCCCCAAGGGAACATCCTGAGTATTACGGACAGAAACGCTCACTTGTGTCTCTCAAGACAGAAAGAGAATGGTACAAAGATATCCATGCCGATGTCTTGCAGGACATGGTGAAGCGAGTAGACCTGGCATTTGCTCGTTTTATCAAAGGTGATAAGCTGAGACGCAGCTAGATTGTATAATATAAAAAAATAAGCAATCATTAGTTATAGTGTATGCCAGCCAAAAAC
>NZ_JAUBPE010000148.1:0-4967 GCF_036700565.1 Microcoleus pseudofavosus SVA1_A4 | reverse complement strand
TGAGGCTATTTCTGCCCATTCTTGTGACTTGGCTATGCCTGAGCTCATTCCCATTCTTCAGACCTGAATCCTTACAACCCATCTAATTTGCCTTATTGGACGCAAGACGTGATGGGACTCGATTTAGATTACAGTACCGAGGAGTGGAAAGCTTTAGGGGAGATGGGCATCAAGGATGCAGAAGACTTTATGGCTACCCTGTCGCAAGAGTTGGAAAATTTGAGTTTGTAATATCTGGCCCTGGCGTCAGCAAAGAAACTCTCTTCAAACACTCTATCAAAAGCATTCATTCAGAGCCGGATAGTTAAAAAACCCTGTCTTTATACAAGGAAGCGTCAACTTTCAAGAGAAAAACAAAAATATGTCTTTAAATGTTGAACTTTTAGAGCAAAGTTTCGAGAAAATCAAACCTCACGCTGATGAATTTGCCGCTAGCTTCTACGAAAAATTGTTTATAACTCACCCTGAATTTAAACCGCTGTTTGCCAATATAGATATGGCAAAGCAACAGAAAAAGCTGATTAATGCTCTGGTTTTAGTAGTAGAAAATCTCCGTTCTCCAGAAGCTTTAGGGCCAGTTCTCAACGCCTTGGGAGGCAGACACATCGGTTATGGGGTAATTCCCAAATATTACGGCCCAGTTGGAGACGCACTGCTGAGTGCTTTTGAGCAGTCTCTCCAGCAAGATTGGACTCCCGAAGTAAAGCTGGCGTGGACAGATGCCTACAGAGCTATTACTGCTTTGATGTTAAAAGGCGCAGGTGTAGAAACTACACCTGAAAAACTTCAATTACAAACAGAAATAATTCCAGATAAAAAGGTGACTGTAGCAGCTAATCAACAACGAGAATCAGTTCCCGAAAAAGAGCCAGAATTAGCCGTAGAATTACTGGAAAGCAGTTTCGAGAAAATCAAACCTCACGCTGATGAATTTGCCGCTAGCTTCTACGAAAACCTCTTCATCGCTCACCCTGAATTCAAACCGATGTTTGCCAATATAGATTTAAAAAAGCAAGAAAAAAAACTCATCAATGCTTTGGTATTGGTAGTTGAAAATCTCCGCTCTCCAGAGGCTTTGGAACCAGTTCTCAACGCCTTGGGAGGCAGACACATCGGCTATGGAGTAATTCCCAAATATTACGGGCCAGTTGGAGTCGCACTGCTGAGTGCTTTGGAGCAGTCTCTCCAGCAAGATTGGACTCCCGAAGTAAAGCGGGCGTGGACAGATGCCTACAGAACAATTACTGCTTTGATGTTAAAAGGCACAGGTGTAAATTATTCACCAAAGATTGTCCCCGATCAAAAAGATGTCACCCACAATCAGCCAAAAGAATCAAAGACACAATTACTGAACGAATCTAACCCGATCGCGCCGCCAACTGAGCCACAGAAAAAGCCTTTAGTACCAATTCAGTGGGATGGTGAAAATATCCGAAAAATGCTCTCGAAAATAACTGATACTTATCAGCAATTTCAGGGTCAATCATTCGTTCAGCGATTGGGTGAAGTTCTCAAAGGAAGTTTAGGAAAATTAATTGATAATTTTTGGACACAACCGGCCTGGTTAGTTGCTACTGTTTCAGCCGTTCTGTTCATCATAATTTATGTGAACGCGGAGGAAAATTCTCTGCTGGCAGAGATTTTGGAGGGTGCTGATGCTCTCAGTCTTGTCGTTGCTTTAGTTTTATTCATTAAAGAAGCACCGGATCGCAGAAAGCAATTTCACTACCAAGCTTGGAGTACAGTTGATGCAGCACACAGCGTAAAAGTTAGCTATGCAAGAATTCTGGCACTCCAAGATTTGAATGAGGATGGTGTTTCTCTTAGAGGTTTGGATGCTATTGGTGCAGAGTTAATAGATATTAATCTCTCTCGGGCTAATCTGAGTGAAACCAAATTGAGTGAAGCCGACCTCAGTAATGCAAATCTGAGCCACGCTAACCTCAATAATGCTAACCTCAGTCAGGCTAAATTGAGTGGTGCTAATCTCAGTAATGCCAACCTGAGTTTTGCTTGCTTGAGTCAGGTTAATCTCAGTGTTGCCAATCTCAGTGGCGCTAATTTAATTTGTGCGGACTTGAGTAACGCAAATATGAGCGGCGTCAATTTGAGGAATGCTAGTTTGAGTGGTGCAAACCTCAAAGGTGCTTACCTAAGCGGTGCAAATCTCAAAGGTGCTCAAGTTAGCAGCATTTCTGACCTGAGTGGTGCTTTGCTAGAAGGCGCTGTTATGCCTGATGGCTCAAAGTATAAGTCTCCCGAAGATGAGGTCAAAAATAAATAAATTGATGCCAGCTTTTTGAGGAGATTTTTGTCTACTATTCTACTAAAAGGGTGACGGCCCCTTTAGTAGAATAGCTTTGGCTTACGGAAATGCGATCGCCCGCGATGAAAGCCGTTGACCTAGAATCATTGCATTGAAGTGCTGCTCGTGACAAGAAGGAAAATAGCAACATCGATCTTAATATCCTCTATACTATGGATGACTGCGGAAAAAATTACTGAATTGAAGAGTCGATCGCTTGTAATCCCACCTCACATCTAATTCAAATAAATTTTACCAATAAGAGTTGAATTTACCGAGATGTATAATCATAAAAAGAAAGCAAACAGGATCGGGAAAATTCCTATGCAATTACTTAAACAGTTAAGTATAAAGACAAAACTCACAGTCATGTTGCTGGTAGTCAGCCTGTGCGCTATGCTCGCGAGCACCTATATATGCTCTAGCACCGGTAAATCTATTCTAACCGAAAAAGTCTTCAACCAATTAACAAGCCTTCGGGCTGCCAAAACTTATCAAATCCAAGATTATTTTCAAAACCTTCACAACCACAGCCAAACCCTAAGCGAAGAGCTGACAGTCGTCGGCGCCATGCAGGAGTTTAAGACAGCCTACCGCCAACTTGAACAATCAACAGTACCAGCGGATTTTGACGCAAAAATTGATACCTACTACCAGACACAATTTCTAACCAAACTAACGCGAACTAACGAGGGTTCGCCGATTCTGGCATCTTACACGCCAAAAACAGCCGCTGCCCGTTATTTGCAGTACCACTACATCGCTGCTAACCCCAACCCCGTTGGCAAAAAACTTCTCCTTGACAATCCAGGCGATGCCAGCGCTTACAGCCGCGCTCACGCCCGCTACCACCCTATTTTTCGCAATATAGTTGAAAAATACGGTTACTACGATATGTTTTTGATCGATCCCGAAGGAACTGTTGTCTACACGGTTTTTAAAGAAGCTGACTTTACCACCAACTTCACCAACGGCCCCTACAACGAGAGTAACCTAGCAGAGGCGATCGCCTCCGCACGAAACGCTAAGGGAACGGGCTATGTAAAAATAGTAGATTTTAAGCCCTACACCCCTTCCTACGGTGCGCCTGCGGCTTTTATCGCTGCCCCAATCTTTAACGGCTCCTAATTCATTGGTATTTTGGCGTTCCAGCTTCCCGTTGACAAAATTAACAATGTGATGACTGGTAACAAAAATTGGAAACAAAATGGTCTGGGCGATTCAGGAGAAACTTATCTGGTTGGGTCGGATTATCTAATGCGCTCTGCGTCTCGTTTCCAGATTGAAGACCCAGAAGGTCATGCAAAAACTCTACGCTCGATCGGTACTGATGAAAAGACCATCAAGAAAATCAAAGAATATAATACTACCATCCTCCTACAGGAAGTGCAAACAAAAGCAGTGAAGGAAGCTTTGTTTGGGAAACAGGGAACGGAGGCGATCGATGATTATCGCAATATTCCGGTTTTGAGCTCTTATGCTCCAGTAGATATTGATGGATTGAGGTGGGTGATCTTGGCGGAGATAGATGTTTCTGAAGCCTATGCCTCAATTCACTCGTTTGAAAAAACAGTTTTGATTGGGGCTACTTTAATCATCGCGCTAATCACGCTTGTTGCCATGTGGCTGACCGCAATCTTTGTCAAACCCATCAATACTTTAATCGCTAGCGCCCGCAAGGTGGGGGCTGGGGAATTTGATGCCGTTGTCAAATCTGGTTCGCAAGATGAATTTGGAGACTTAGCTGAATCATTTAACCAAACGATAGGCAGCCTTCGTGCCGAAACTAAACTAATCGAACAGAAAAATCGCGAAAATGAATCATTAGTCTTAAGTATATTTAGTCCCGCAATCGCCAAACGCCTCAAACAGGGCGATCGAGAAATTGCCGATCAGATTTCTAATGTCTCGGTCTTGTTTTCCGACCTCGATCGATTCACCAAACTCACTCAATCAATGTCCCCCCAAGAGGTTGTTGGCTTGCTCAATGAACTGGTAACAACCTTTGATGAAATGACAGAAAAATACGGTTTGGAGAAGATTAAAACTATTGGTGACGGTTACATGGCTGTATGCGGGCTGAGTGTGCCGCGTCTGGATCATGACAAACGCACGGTAGATTTTGCTTTGGAAATGCTGTCGTTTGTCCGCCGATTTAGTTATGAAAAAGGCTTGCATCTAGACCTGCGGATCGGCATCAATTCAGGAGATGTGGTTGCGGGCGTCATTGGCAAAAATAAATTGCTCTACGACGTTTGGCGCGATACTGTAAATATTGCCAATAGGTTGAAGTCTGCTTGTGGGCCCGGAGCAATCTTCGTGTCTCAAGACATCTGCGATCGCCTGCCATAACTATACGATTTTGAGCTGGTTGGTGACATTCAAGAACCAGGAAAAGAACAGCTAGTGGCTTGGCAACTCAAAAGTTCTAAGCAGACAGTAAGTGTTCGAGAGGAAGAAGTATATGAGTAATTTAAGCTTTTCAAACGACTGGCAGACTTGGGCGGTAATTGTCGGATTAGGGTTCCCAATCCTGGTAGTTTTACTAGAGCGTCGGTACAGTATCAGGAGTTGACAAAACAAACTGGAAATGATATGTGAATTGAGAAGCCTGTTAAATTCTCACAATCAGAAAGAAGGAAGAAACCTTATGCGCCCTCAC
>NZ_JAUBPE010000147.1:0-5104 GCF_036700565.1 Microcoleus pseudofavosus SVA1_A4 | reverse complement strand
AAAGATATGATGATTGGAATTATTACTGCCACCGCCATCGCATTTTATCAAAATTGAATCGGCTTGAGGGTAGATAAGTTTTCCGTAATTAACCCACCATAATTTAATCGATTCACAAGCAAATTCACTCGTGTCTTTACTGATTCCCAAGTTTAAATATCCTCGGTTATGTTGCAGATCGTAAATTCCATGAGGTACTACTTTTCCGTCAGCCAAACTCCAAAAATCATGGTCAAATGTCGTAATAGCTTCCGTAGTATATAGACTCCCTGCTCGATATAGATTTCCAATAAATTCCTTTTTTTTCGTGTCCATACGCTCCAATTGGATTTCCCTGTAACTCATACTCTGCCGTAATTCGAGCCAGATTTTCAAATTGTTCATTACGATTCTTTGTTACTCCGGTTGTTTTTTTTTTTTGAGCTTGACGTTTCACATATCCATGTTTTTTAACAGTTTTTTAACAACTGTTGTACTGACTATTGTTTCCTGAGCCTTCAGACCTTCAACTATTTGTTGCTGGGTAAGATTTGTCCATTTAATTTTTTCCGACATGGGATCTCCGGCTGTGTGGTTTTTTAAGACTTCTAAAAAACGCTCATAAAAATCAGGTATCTCTGACTCCCTAGTTTTTCTTCCTCCTCCAAGTCGGCGAATTCTCTGTTGATTACAAGCAGAAGTGTTGAATGATAGGAAAAGATTGCTAAAATTGGCAGAGCAATGTATAATTGCAGAGTTATAAAATATTAATAATCAACTGAAATGCTATTTTCTAACTTCCCCAAAATTGTCAAACGGTATCTCGCCCATTTACCCAAAGATGATTATCCTGTTTTAGATAGCTTCACATTTGTCTCCTGCTGGCTAGGGTTTAGTTTTGACCAAAGTCTGGATACTATGCGTTCGCTATTTCCCCGTTTAAACAGTCGAGATATTTCCCTAGATATATCAACTTTTTCCAAGCGTCGTAAGCAGAGAGATATTGATGTTTTTGTAAAAATATTTGAAAGATTACAAGCCGATATAAAACGTCAATTAATTAACAAAGATTGTCTCAGCTTATTCCCTTTAGATTCAACGATAGTTACCTTGACAAGTAAATTACTATGGCAACAGGAATACCATCAAGTAAAATTATTTGCTGGAACGGACAATGAACGGGGAATAATTGATGGAGTACACATTCATTTTGGCCAAGGTCATGACAGTGAGCATGGAGATGAAACTATAGCAGCCACACCTCAAAATGGAGTCGCTGTAATGGATAGAGGTTTTTCGAGTTCTGAACGCGTTCAAGCATTAATGAAACAAGAAAATCAATATTTTGTACTACGAATTAAGAATAATTCTACTATCAACATGAAGGAAGATGGAACTTATGAAGTGTGGAGTGACGAACGAAAAGTTCAAGTAAGATTAGTGACTTTTTCAGATTTAGAAACACGGACTGAATTTAGGTTTGTGACTAATTTGCCTGAATCAGGAGAATTAGCATATACCAATGAAGAAATTGGAGAAATTTATCGAAGACGATGGCAGATTGAATTGCTGTGGAAATTCTTAAAAATGCATTTAAAATTGGCTCGTCTAATTACTAAAAATACTAATGGAATTAAGATCCAAATCTATGCCTGTTTGATTTGTTATTTGTTGCTTCAGTTAGTTGAAGTTCCTGATATTATTGGAAATAAACTCTTAGACAAATTACGATATTTACAGGCTTTTATGTGTGAGAAAATCAGCTATATTCACTGGTTTAAAGAACTTGTTTTCAATTGCTGAAATCAGCAGTTTATAGGATTCGTATGTCTATTTTCAGAATCCTATCAATAAGCGTTCAACACTTCTGGATTACAAGTAGTGTCGGATTCAGTTTTTAATTCCTTAATTCCCTTGGCTATTGTATTCCTGTCTACTCCCAAAACTCGGGCTATGTAAATAATTCCACCATGTCCAAGTTTTACGGCTTCTATCGCCGCATATTTTCTTTGGTCTTTTTCAGATAAAGACTGATGATGTTTTCGCATTAAATCAGTAATTTCGTCTGAGTAGTACATAAATTAAGTTAGTAAGAAATGATTCAAATCAAAAAATCATGGGCAACATAAAAAGAACCAAGTAAGTATAATATTTGACATATCTACCGAAACCTAAACCTATTCATATTCACTCATTTATTTATTATACATCGCCGATGTTATTAAATTTTCATTCCCTAGATATCTAGTTGAGAATCTGCGATTTTTCATAGAAACCCGGTTTCTTCGCGTAAGTCCCAGCAAATCAAAATCCAACAATACGCTAAATATAATTAAAATTTGTTAGGATTAACTCGACCTCAGCGCCGGCATCCCATCCGCCGCTAAACCTGCCCTTCCCCAGTCCCCACAACAATGCTGCGACTCGAACACATCAGTAAAATTTACCCCACAGGCGTCGTACTCAAAGATGTCACCTGGGAAGTCAAACCGGGCGATCGCATCGGCTTAGTAGGCGTTAACGGTGCCGGCAAATCGACCCAACTCAAAATCATCGCCGGCGAAATCGAACCCACCGCAGGCGAAGTCATTCGCCCCGCCAGCCTCCACATCGCCTACCTCTCCCAAGAATTTGAAGTAGATCCGACTCGCACCGTCAAAGAAGAATTTTGGCGCGCCTTCAGCGAAGCCAACGAAATACACGAATCGCTGATGCAAGTCCATCGAGACTTGGAAGCCTCCACCCCAGAAAATCTCGACGAACTGATCCACAAAATGGATCGCTTGCAAAGGCAATTTGAAGGCTTAAACGGCTACGGTTTAGAAGCCCAAATTGAGAAAATTCTGCCCGAAATCGGATTTGAATCCGAAGATGGCGATCGGCTTGTCAGCGCCTTCAGCGGCGGCTGGCAAATGCGGATGAGTTTGGGCAAAATTCTCCTGCAAAAACCCGATCTCCTGCTACTAGACGAACCTACCAACCACCTCGACTTAGAAACGATCGAATGGCTGGAAGTTTACCTCAAAGGGCTGATAACCCCGATGGTAATCGTATCCCATGACCGCGAATTTCTCGATCGGCTCTGCACCCAAATCGTCGAAACCGAACGCGGCGTTTCCAGCACCTACCTCGGCAACTACTCTTCCTACCTGCTGCAAAAAGCAGAAGCCAGAGAAGCCCAACTCAGCGCTTACGAAAGCCAGCAAAAAGAACTGGAGAAACAGCAAGCATTCGTTGAAAAATTCCGCGCCAGCGCCACTCGCAGCACCCAAGCCAAAAGCCGCGAGAAACAGTTAGAGAAAATCGAACGCATCGAAGCGCCCACCGGCGGATTAAAAACTTTGCATTTCCGCTTTCCCCCTGCACCCCGCAGCGGTCGCGAAGTAGCAATAATTGAAGATTTGGTGCACACCTACGGCGACAAAATCCTATTTTTGGGAGCCGACTTATTAATTGAAAGGGGCGATCGCATAGCCTTTCTCGGCCCCAACGGTGCGGGCAAATCAACCCTGCTGCGCCTGATTATGGGTTTAGAAAAGCCTTCAGAAGGTACGGTCAAATTGGGAGGTCACAACGTCATCCCCGGTTACTTTGAACAGAATCAGGCAGAAGCCTTAGATTTGAATAAAAGCGTGATCGAAACCATTCACGACGAAGTACCAGACTGGAAAAATGAAGAAGTTCGGACTTTGTTGGGGCGGTTCTTGTTTACCGGCGAAACAGTATTCAAACAAGTCGGCGCTTTGAGCGGGGGAGAAAAAGCCCGTCTGGCTTTAGCAAAGATGCTGTTGACTCCCGTGAATTTGCTGATTTTGGACGAACCTACCAATCACCTCGATATTCCGGCGAAAGAGATGATGGAAGAGGCGATTCAGAATTATGACGGTACCGTAATTATCGTTTCGCACGATCGCTATTTCATCTCCCAAGTCGCCAACAAAATAGTCGAAATCCGGGATGGAGAGTTTCGCCCTTATTTGGGAGATTACCACTACTATCTGGATAAAATAGCTGAAGAAAAAGAACTGGCAAAGTTAGCAAAAATTGAAGCGGATCGAGTGGCTAAAAAGGCTGAAAAAGAAGCAAAGAAAAAAGCGGCTGCTAAGCAAAAATAAAGTTGCCACTGTCGCAGATAAACCTAACATCCACGTTTATCTGCGTGCAGAAGTGTTGAATGCTTATTTGATAGGATTCTGAAAATAGACATACGAATCCTATAAAATGCTGATTTCAGCAATTGAAAACAAGTTCCTTAAACCAGTGAATATAGCTGATTTTCTCACACATAAAAGCCTGTAAATATCGTAATTTGTCTAAGAGTTTATTTCCAATTTCATCAGGAACTTCAACTAACTTAAGCAATAAATAAAAAATCAAACAGGCATAGATTTGGATCTTGATTCCATTAGTATTTTTAGTAATTATACGAGCCAGTTTTAAATGCATTTTTAAGAATTTCCACAGCAATTCAATCTGCCATCGTCTGCGATAAATTTCTCCAATTTCTTCATTAGTGTATGCTAATTCTCCTGATTCAGGTAAATTAGTGACAAACCTAAATTCAGTTCGTGTTTCTAAATCTGAAAAAGTCACTAATCTTACTTGAACTTTTCGTTTGTCACTCCACACTTCATAAGTTCCATCCTCCTTCATGTTGATAGTAGAATTATTCTTAATTCGTAGTACAAAATATTGATTTTCTTGTTTCATTAATGCTTGAACGCGTTCAGAACTCGAAAAACCTCTATCCATTACAGCGACTCCATTTTGAGGTTTGGCTGCTATAGTTTCATCTCCATACAGACTGTCATGACCAAGACCTTAATGAATGTGTACTCCATCAATTATTTCCCGTTTATTGTCCGTTCCAGCAAATAATACCAATTCTCCAAAGTTATGCAACAGTAGCTAAGGCTGATAAAATATAATCCCATCCGGTTATAGATGCTATTGTATGGCGTGAAAATTCTTCAAGATAAGTGCGAACTTTTTCTTTAAGAGCATCTAAATCCTCATAAATTTCCCAGCTCAATTCTTGTTTTATATAGTAGACATCTCCAAAATAGTAACATTATGTGGTAAAAGAACATAAGAGACCTTTTTTTACACAGAAAGATGAGCGACA
>NZ_JAUBPE010000146.1:0-5661 GCF_036700565.1 Microcoleus pseudofavosus SVA1_A4 | reverse complement strand
TACTTAAATGGCTTAATTGGTAGACCTCGAAAAACTGCACAAGTATAAATACTTATCGCAAAAGTGACATGCTCCCATTGGGAGGTGATACTAAACGGCAGTTTCGTCTACTTTTGGTGACATTAAAGACATCAGGGACAAAAAAACACGGTTTTCTTGCCTTTCGTGGGCTGTGACTGGTAAAATAAGTATCAGAAGAAGGCAGTTCTGACTCTCTCCCCAGCCTATGTACGCCCTCAAGCTAGAACTAAAACTCAACAATTCGGAACGTACAAGGATGGCGCGACACGCCGGTTACGCTCGATTTTGCTATAACCTAGCTCGTACCCTTTACTTGGGCGTGATGGATATCAAAGTCAGCCGTACTCGAAAAATTGCCCTCATCAAAAAAACCTTCACAAACTTTATCAAAAAACAACCAGAATATCAATGGACTAACACTTTATCATCCCGCGTTTATCAAAATGCTTTCATTGCCTTCAATAGCGCCCTAGAACGCTTTTTTAACGGTGTCAGTGGCTTTCCTAATTTCAAACGCAAGAAATGTGAGGACTCCTTTACCGTAGACAGCAGCAATGGGCCAATATTTCTGATGGCCCGCAAGCAGATCAAAATTCCCACATTGGGAACCTTTCGCCTGAAAGAAGCTATCCGGTACAACTGTTGCTCTCAAACATTTACCATCAGCCGTACAGCCGACAAATGGTATGTCAGTTTTACAATAAAAGCTGACAAAATCCCCCCTTTGTATCATGAAGTATCCGAACCGACAGGCATAGATTTAGGAGTTTCCACCTTTGCCACCTTGAGTGACGGTACGGTATACCAACTGCCAGATTCCCTAAAAACAGCGAAAATCAAGCTAGGGAAACTACAGTATCGGAATCGTCACCAGCAATTAGGAAATAGAAAAGTTGGTATCAAAACCTCGAAAAACGCTCGGAAATTTTATCGAAAGCTTGCTAAACAACACGCCGATATTGCCAATAGGCGACGGGATTTCTTGCAGAAAACAACGACAGAAATAAGCAAAAAGTACGCTCACATCTTTATAGAAGATTTGAATATTTCTGGCATGGCAGCAAATCACAAGCTGGCTGCTTCAATTTTAGATTCAGGGTTTTATGAATTTCGACGAGAACTCATTTATAAATCTCCCATCTACGGCACTGTTGTCGAAGTGGTAGATAGATGGTATCCTTCATCTAAAACTTGCTCAAAGTGCGGTAACATTCAACCGATGCCACTTTCGGAGCGAGTGTTTGTTTGTGAGGCTTGTGGTAACAGTTGTCATCGAGATTTGAATGCCGCAATTAATTTAGCGTCGGTCTCAAGAAATAGAGTAAGGATGGCTAGTCCTGAATTAACGCCTGTTGAGTAGAAGGAGCCGACTCCCTACGCAGACACAGGAAGTAAGTTTTAAGTGTCCGAGATGTCAGTCTTGTCCGCTTTATGTAAATCTTATGTAGCAGTAAGCTATTCTACGACATTTGTAGCGATCGAACATATGGCAACTATCAACGACAACTACCTCAAACTCAAAGCCGGCTACCTGTTTCCCGAAATTGGGCGCAGGGTGAAAGCCTATGCAGAAGCCAATCCCGAAGCGCCCATCATTCGGCTGGGGATTGGCGACGTGACTGAACCGCTACCGGCTGCTTGTCGGGAGGCGATGGTGGCGGCGGTGGAAGAAATGGGTTCGCGGGATACCTTTAAAGGATACGGCCCGGAACAAGGTTATGAGTGGCTGCGGGAGAAAATTGCCGAGCACGATTTCAAGTCGCGGGGATGCGATGTTGATGCTTCGGAAATCTTTATTTCTGATGGTTCTAAATGCGATTGCGGCAATATTCTCGATATCTTTGGCAACAATAACACGATCGCAGTTACCGATCCTGTTTATCCGGTGTATGTAGACACTAACGTGATGGCCGGACATACGGGAGATGCGAACGAAAATGGCGAATACGGCGGCTTAGTTTACCTGCCAATTACAGCAGAAAACAATTTTACTGCGGAAATTCCCACCGACAAAAAAGTCGATTTAATTTACTTGTGTTTTCCGAATAACCCGACGGGGGCAACTGCAACCAAGGAACACTTGCAAGCTTGGGTAAATTATGCTAAAGCTAACGGTTCGATTATTTTCTTCGATGCGGCTTACGAAGCGTATATTACCGATCCGAGTTTACCGCATTCTATCTACGAAATTGAAGGAGCGCGGGATTGTGCGATCGAATTTCGTTCTTTTTCCAAGAATGCTGGTTTCACGGGTACTCGCTGCGCGTTAACAGTTGTACCGAAGACTTTGACTGGAAAAGCAGCAGATGGTTCCGATGTGGAAATTTGGAAGTTGTGGAACCGCCGCCAATCTACTAAGTTTAACGGAGTTTCTTACATCGTGCAGCGCGGTGCTGAGGCGGTTTATTCTGAGGCAGGCAAGGCACAAATTCAGGCATTAGTCAATTTTTACATGGAAAATGCTGCGATTATTCGAGAGAAATTGACAGCGGCGGGAATCGAGGTTTTTGGTGGCGAAAATGCACCTTATGTGTGGGTGAAAACGCCTCACGGTTTGTCGAGTTGGGATTTCTTTCAGAAGTTGCTGGAAACTTGCAATGTGGTGGGAACTCCTGGTTCTGGTTTTGGTGCGGCGGGCGAGGGTTATTTCCGCATTTCGGCGTTTAACAGTCGGGAGAATGTGGAAGAAGCGATGAGACGAATTGTGGAGAAGTTTAAGGTGTAATCTCATCTCCTGCTTAAACCTAAAAGCCGCCAGCCCGCCAGGGAATGAATTCCCTGGCTAATAGCGAAAGTCCTCTGAAGAGGACTAATGAGTTTTTCAGTCCTCTTCAGAGGACTTTAGCTTTGAGACAGGGGTTTCAACCCCTGGCGGACTGCCGGAATCAGCGAAAAAGCATTAATTTAATATGTTGTGGAACAGGCCGGAAAGCCTGTTCATGAAAATAGTAAAAAATGTGAGTTATAATCTAAAATGATGGTGGCTCAGCCTTTCAATAAAAAATACCAGCTAACACCAGGAGTTTTTATGCACTTGCTACGAGTTCAAGTTCCTGATTTTCGGGGTTTGAAAAATATAGACATCACTTTTGAAAAGGATTTTGTTCCTAAGATTTTTCCGCTTGGTAGTCAAAATGGCGGCGGGAAAAGTACGCTGTTGCAGTTAATTTTTGTGTTGCTGCACTGTTCTGTGGATGACGATAAAAAACGGTTTTTAGAAAACCTGCTTCAGGGATTTAAAATTTTGGATGAGGAAGAAAAAATTTTAGCAATCATTGATATTTGGGATGGAGAAAAAATTGTCAAACTTGAATTTTATTGTAAAAACTTTTCTTTTCTAGAAGGAGCGGCTCCACTCGAGTATGAATTCGAGCATGAATATAAAAATTCCGAAAATATGATTATATGTTATGTTGAAAAATTTAGAAAAGAAATATCTCACGACGATACAATAATAACAATCACAGTGTTAAACTGTCATGTTAACAATCAAAAAAAGGAGCAAGCAAAATTTTTCTTAGATAAGGTATCGCGTAAAACATTTCTAGCCGCTCCTTCAACACAGATTTTTTTATTTCTTCCGCCCGATTCTAGAAAACTCTTATTTGGTCACTCAAGTAATGGAGACAAGAATTATTACGCGATACTTGAATCTGCAAGATCTGAATTAAATGGCTTGTTTACCTATGACTTCCTTGCTGTGGAGCTACTTATTGAATCATTTAAAGCTGCTCGCGATCGCGACTTCAGAGAAGCCATCAAGACAGGTAACTACGGGAACAGCTATCAATCTCTAATTAAGGAATTAAATCTGCTATTGGGAAATAAAAGGATAAATGTAAATGAAGACTTGTCGGGTGTCAACTTTCAATTGTATAATAATGGTGAAACTATAGAACTATATCCAGAAGATTTAAGTCACGGCGAACTCAAAAGACTCAGCATTTATATATGGCTCAAGTCTCGCCACATAGAAGATGCTATTGTTTTGATGGATGAAGTTGAAATTGCTTTTCATCCAGATTGGCAATATCAAATTATATCAGACCTCCAAGAGTGGGCGCCCAGCAATCAATATATTCTGGCAACTCACTCCTACGCATTGTGTGAAGCTCTGACACCAGCTCACGTTAAAGAAATTGAGCCAAAACTGATCAAACAAGAATCTAATATTACAAATGAGTCTTAGTCCAGAAGAGCTAAAAAAACATTGCGAGGCAATTCTTCAGTCTCGCAGAATTAAAAACAAAATTGTGGTATTGTGCGAAGGTGATATTCGGAAGACGCAGGGTAGAGAGTCACCTCAAGCTTATAAAGCAATGGAGCAAATGCCTGATGCCAACTTTTATAAGGCTTGCGTTCCGACATGGTGGAGACAGAAGTTACCAGAATTTTTCAACTGCGGCGATCGCAAAGATGTATTAGACACCTACTTTACTCTTTCAATATTACACGAAAAGGATACCACTAATTCATATTTAGATCCCGATCGACTTTTTGCAATGATAGATTTAGACTTGCAACTGCAAACGATCGACAATTATATTTTTACAGATACAGAAGCTATTTTTCGCAGTCTTTACGAAAAATCGGAGGTGAAAGAGCAAAACGCAGCACAGCACCGGATCTGGATTACAGGTTTGATTCATAAAGAAGCATATTTTCTGACACCTGAACTTCAACCAATATTTGACAATTGTTGTAACGAGCCGATTTATCAGGGGAATTCTGCGGTACTCGCAAATATTTATCTGGATATGGCTGATGCAATTTGTAGCGACTTAGATTTACAGAACAACCTACAGAGAGCCTTCGATCGCATTAGTTACTGTTCGGGATTAGATTGTACCGAAATTACAGCATTTCAGGCTTCGTGGAAAGAGCGGTTTCAAAATGCTGTAGATGAAACGCATAGGAATCAGTCGATCGCTGTTTTGCTGACAATTAAAAAAGCTAAGGATTATTGGCATCAAATTAAGCCATCCGGTGACTTTAGCCGGGAAGATTGGGTATTTAGAGAGCAACTCTCGTTAGAAATTGGGAGATTTTATTCAGAGCAAAGTAGCGATGTTAAGTCTCATATTCCTTTTTTTTTCAAAACATTGTATGAGTTCGTTTAAATAAAACGCCTCAATTATAATATTCCATTTTCTATCCATCAGCATCGCTAGGAAAACCAAATTGGTCTGGTAATTCAGCAGAGGTAATTTGCAGAATCTCTAGCAACTTCTTGTATTGAACAGGCGTTAGCTTCGGTACAGATCGTCCCGATTCCCAGTTGCTTACCGTCATTTCCGTAACTCCAAGTGCTTTTCCTAGCTGTTTTTGAGTCATAAACCGCTTAACTCGGAGTCTCTTTAGTGGCGATCGCTCGGATTTTTTAAACATTTCCATAAGCTAATTGACCCTTACCGTAAATTGATTTACGCTTACCCTAAATTGATTTACGCTTACCCTAAATTGATTTACGCTTACCCTAAATTGATTTGCTCTAGGCAAATACAGAAACATCAGATAGTATTGTTTAAACAAATTGTGCTTACGGGAATAGCGGTCTTTTCTTTAATTAGGGTTTGCTGAATAATCGATCGCCACCCAAGAGCAGGAGCTCACGATATCTGAAAGCTCAGTTAAAGATAA
>NZ_JAUBPE010000145.1:0-5843 GCF_036700565.1 Microcoleus pseudofavosus SVA1_A4 | reverse complement strand
CGTGATGCTATATCTGCCCATTCTTGTGACTTATTTATGCCTTCTCTGATTCCACAATCTCAGACCTGAATCCTTACGTTGCAAGCAGCCGATTATTTTCCTCTTTCATCTTTTCAATGGTAGCCCTACATTTACTTTTCTCCTGCTCAAGCTCTGTTTCCAGTTGAGTTATTACCTGTTCCAAGTTTTTAATTTTTTGCTCAAGAGGTGCAACTCTATTTTTCTCGTCCTTAAGCTGTCGCTCTAAACTTATTTTGGCTTTTTCTAGCTCTCTGGCATTCCCTTCTAGTTGCTTAACTTTTGTTTCTAATTGACGTAAATTGGAGTTTAATGAATTTAAATCTAATTGTGTTTTTTCTTGCTCTAGCTGGTTATTATCTATCTCTAAAGGTTGAATTCGGTCTAGTGCTCGTCTTAGTTCTGACTCTAAAGAGTTTTTGCTAGCTCGGAGTTGTAGATTATCTTGCGTCAATCTAGTATTATTATCTTTAACTTGATTTAACTCTCTCCTCAAAACGTCTCTTTCTTGCTGTAAATCCGTATTTGTTTTAATGAGTGATTGATTTTGGGCTATGACTTCATTAAGCTGGTTAGTAACCTCTTTAACTTTCTCGATTAAAAATTCCCACGTTATAAACTCTATATCTTGACTGCTGAGAGAACCACCCAATTCTTGAATAAGAACTTTTTTATGAGCTTCTAGTTCTTCAACTTTTTGTTGAAAGTAAACATTTTCAATCCGAAGATTGGTTGAAATTTTCCTTACTTCATCTCTTTCGCTCTCAACGCTTGCTAACTGTTGTTGTAGCCTTTGAACCGTCTGCTTCAAAGAATTGTTCTCAGTAGTAGCTGCCTTGAGTTCTGCCTCTGTTTGCTTAAATATTGCAAGGATTTGAACTATAAAGGCGGTAAATAGGTTATTTGCTTGTTGTAACTGCTGGTTTATTTGCCTAAGCTCAACTGTCTGTGCTTCGAGCCTGTTATCATCGGGTTTGTTCTTACCCCTGCGAAGTTTCAGGTAAATTATTACGATACTTAGTAAAGCTATTAAACCAGCAGTTTCGTAAACCATACTAATACTTTTTTGAAAATAGCGTTTTTGGACATCGGTTCCCAGGCAGAGCCTAGGAACCAGCTAATTTAAAAAACAGAGGGCGAGTTTCACATAAAACTTAACCCCAAAAGTCAAACTTTATGCTCTAAACCCGCCCTCGCAAAACTCACTTAATAAGCGTCTTGCAATTCGTAAAAATCAGGCGAAATATAATCTTTCCGCAACGGCCAGCCTACCCAATCTTCGTTCATCAAAATCCGTTTCAGATTCGGATGTCCTTCGTAGACGATGCCGTACATATCGTAGGATTCCCGCTCTTGAAAGTCCGCTGCTTTCCAAATCCAGTAGACTGATGGTACCCTTGGATCTTCGCGGGGGATGAATACTTTGACGCGGACTTCTTCGGGGTGCGAAGCGTTGTCTGTCAGCTTAGCCAAGTGGTAGACGCTGACTAAATCTTCTCCCGGCCCTTGGTCGTAGGCGCACTGGCACTGCATATAATTAAACCCGTAGGCGTACAGCGCAGTTGACATGGGAATTAAGAAGTCGCGATCGACCTTTAATATCTCCACACCCAAATTATCCGCCGCTAAAGCTTCGTGTTCAAAGCCATTCTGAGTCAACCACTGGGAAACTTTACCTGCTTCAACAATCGCAGATTCTTGCTCAGCCACGGTTTACCTCCTGTTTTTGTGATGCAAGCAGGGCCGGCGGTACGGGCATTCCCATGGCTTCCGTCAGTTCCTTCGGCGGCGCAATCCGGCCGGGAATTGACAAATATTTGCCGTCCAAAATGTCGTCTACTACTTTCATTTTGTGGGGTCTGGTGTAGTAGCGGTGGGTGGGCAGCAATTTGGCGCGTTCTTGCATCGAATCGTTGGCGATTTTTTTCCGCAGTTTGATAATTGCGTCAATAATCGCTTCTGGACGGGGGGGACAGCCGGGGATGTACAGGTCTACGGGAATCAGTTTGTCAACGCCTCTGACTGCTGTGGGGGAGTCCATGCTGAACATTCCGCCGGTGATCGTGCAGGCGCCCATCGCTATCACGTATTTGGGCTCCGGCATTTGTTCGTACAGTCGCACCAAGATGGGGGCGTACTTCATGGTAATTGTGCCGGCGGTGATGATCAAGTCGGCTTGCCGGGGACTCGATCGCGGTACTAAGCCGAATCTGTCGAAGTCAAAGCGCGATCCGATCAAAGCTGCAAATTCAATGAAGCAGCAGGCCGTGCCGAAAAGCAGCGGCCACAGGCTCGAAAGTCTCGCCCAATTGTAGAGGTCATCCACTGTTGTCAGAATGACGTTCTCTGAGAGTTGGGATGTGACTTCCGGGCGATCGACTGGGTTGACAAGTTGGGCTTTTTGTGATTTGTCAGAACTTAAGACCATTCCAAGGCTCCTTTGCGCCATGCATAGACAAGAGCAATAACGAGGATCGTGATAAAAAACAAGGCTTCAATAAAAGCCAACAGTCCTAGCTGGTTGAAAGCAACCGCCCAAGGATAGAGGAAGACCGTCTCTACGTCGAAGATGACGAAGACCAGGGCGAACATATAATATCGGATGTTGAACTGAATCCAGGCTCCGCCGATCGGCTCGACGCCAGATTCGTAGGTAGTGCGTCGGTCGTAGGGACGACTTTTGGGTCGCAGTACCTTAGACGCCGTGAGGGCGAGGATAGGGACTAGGCTGGAAATTAGCAGGAAGCCTAAAAAATACTCGTAGCCGCTAAGTGCAAACACGGTGAATAATTACTGCCTCGGTGAAAGGGTTTGTAACTCGATCTTTACATTATATAGATTTTGGGTAACTGAAATTACAAGTTGGTTGAGATTAATCATCCATCTTCTGCAATAATTTTTAATGTATATTCTAATATTGTAACTGCCTGTGGAAGACGGGCGGCTGCCTGTGGACGCTAAGTAAGACCATCATCGACGCTTTGTGTCGAACACCCAAGTGGTGTCCCTAACGTGGCATCGGCGGTTGAGACGGGAAACCTCGAAGACGAATAAGACCGTCCTAATATGAGTTTTAGTTGGAAGCCCCAACTATAACGAAGTTTAGTTGGGGTACTTCACGATTAGCTGACCCATAATTTTGGATTTATGAGCGATCGAGCCACGGAGACTAATACCCTCGATCGGCACGAGTGCCGAGCCTGCGGCTACGTCTACAATCCTAAAAAGGGCGATCCTAAAAATGCAATTGCCCCTGGCACTGCTTTTACAGATTTGCCCCAAACTTGGGTCTGTCCCGTTTGCGCAGCGCGCAAGTCGATGTTTCAAAATCTCGGTCAGATGGAAGGGGCGTCGGGATTTAAGGCAAATCAGCGCTACGGTGTCGGTGTCAACGGCTTGACCGAAGGTCAGAAAAGTTTGCTGATTTTTGGCGGCTTGGTCGTTGGTTTCTTGTTTTTACTTAGTATGTATGGTTTGCAGTAAGACGATTGTGAGATTTTGGCAACGAATTGTAATGTTATTGGCCGCTGCGCTCATCTGTACGAGTTGCAGCACGATCGGCTCTGTGAGTTACAACCCCTGGCAAGTGATTTCTTTGCCGACGAAAGCTAATTTGCAGGATATTGCCTTTACGGGCAATCCTCAGCACGGCTGGGTTGTGGGTTCTGAGGCAACTCTGCTCGAAACCTCGGACGGTGGCACTAGCTGGAAGTCTATAGCACTGGATATCGACGATCCGAGGTCGCGTTTTGCGTCGGTGAGTTTTTCGGGTTCAGAAGGCTGGATTGTCGGCCAGCCTTCTGTTTTGCTCCACACGAACGATGAGGGGAAGTCTTGGACGCGGATTGCTTTGAGCTCTCAGTTGCCAGGTTCTCCGAGTACGATCGCAGCTTTGGGCCCGAATTCCGCCGAGATGACCACCGATGTGGGGGCGATTTACCGGACTTCGGACGGCGGCAAAAATTGGAAAGCTGTCGTGCAGGATTCTTTTGGGGTAGTTCGCAATATCAACCGTTCAGAAGACGGTCAGTATGTTGCGGTTTCCTCGAAGGGCAATTTCTACTCGGTGTGGAAACCCGGACAAGAAGCTTGGGAACCTCACAACCGCAACAGTTCTCGCCGCCTGCAAAATATGGGCTTTACCAAGGACGGGCGTTTGTGGATGCTCGCCCGCGGCGGTCAGATTCAGTTTAGCGACCCGTCCAATCCTGAAGGTTGGGGAAAACCGTTTTTTCCCGATCGCAAGGCGAGTTGGGGTTTGCTGGACATGGCTTACCGGACTGATAATGAAGTTTGGGTAGCCGGCGGCGGCGGCAATTTGCTGTGCAGTTTGGACGGCGGGAAAACTTGGCAAAAAGACCGCGAAGTTGAAGATGTTCCTGCTAATTTTTACAGGATTGTCTTTATGGGCCCCGATCGCGGATTTGTGATCGGCGCGAGCGGTACTCTACTTAAATATCAAGGTTCAGCGCAAGCTGCTTGATAGTAGAATATTAATAGAGATTGTCTGTCGATTTGTTGTTGAAAGGAGGATTCTAAATGGCTGGTACAACTGGAGAACGTCCGTTTGGGGACATTATTACAAGTATCCGTTATTGGGTAATTCACAGCATCACCATTCCAGCTTTGTTTGTTGCTGGATGGCTGTTTGTGCAAACGGGTTTGGCTTACGATGCTTTCGGAACTCCTCGCCCTAACCAGTATTTCACACCGCAGCGCGAAGAAGTGCCGATTATCTCGGATCGCTTTGAAGCTAAGAAACAAGTAGATCAGTTCATTGCCAAGTAATTTAACAAGGATTTGGAAAAATGACGAGCAGAACCCCAAACAATGAGCCAATTTCGTATCCGATTTTTACGGTGCGGTGGTTGGCAGTTCATACTTTAGGTGTCCCAACAATTTTTTTCTTGGGCGCGATCGCAGCAATGCAATTTATTCAACGATAGGAGTTTACAATGCCTGAGCGCCTTCCTAATCCCAACGAGCAGCCTGTTGAGTTAAATCGGACTTCTCTTTATTTGGGTCTGTTGTTGATTTTTACTCTGGGTATTTTGTTTTCCAGTTATTTCTTTAATTAACTGGTGCCCCAGTTTGCTTTCGATAGTTCGATCGAATTTGTTTAGCTGTGAATTAGTGAGGTGATGGCTATGTTTAGTGAAAGTGGCAGAATTCCTTTGTGGCTGGTAGCTACTGTCGCAGGCCTGGGTGTTCTGAGCATTTTGGGTCTTTTCTTCTACGGTGCTTATGCCGGTTTGGGTTCTTCGCTGTAAGGAGAACTAAGCTGATTTTCGGCTTTTAACCCCCCTTGAAAAAGGGGGGTTTTAATTATGCGAAGTTTGTTGCTAAATCTGGGATAAATGTTATCGAAAGTGTTGATTTTTGGGCAAGTTTATGATAATAGGACTTACCCATTGACAAAATCACAAAATAGTGCATTGATAAATATGAGTGGTCTACTTTCGAGGTATTTGACAATGAGAAAAACTACCAAACCCTCGACAGCACAATGCAACGCCGAAAAGTATATTTTATTTTTGCTCTTAGAACCAAAGTTTGGGGGGTGTAATAGGTTAGCAGAAATATTGGGAGATGTTTCGCATGATTCTATCAATCGATTTTTATTAAGAGAAAGATATGAACCGAAAGATTTATTCGAGACAGCTCAGAATATTATCACCAAGCGAAGGAGGAATACTGAGTATTGATGATACAGTAATAGAAAAACCTTATAGCGACCCCAAAATCACAAAACTAATCGGTCGTTTTTGGTCTGGCAAATACCATAAAACGATGATAGGGTTAAACTTGATCACCCTGTATTATAG
>NZ_JAUBPE010000144.1:0-6678 GCF_036700565.1 Microcoleus pseudofavosus SVA1_A4 | reverse complement strand
ATGTAGCAGATGGTGGCGCTCAGCAAGGTGGGAATCATCAAGACGCCGAACCAACCTACATAAATGCGGTTGTCGGTGGATGTTACCCAGTTGCAAAACTGATCCCACAGGTTGGCGCTTTCGCGCTGCTGTAAGGTTGTGGTCATGGTTTTATGATTGCTTTATTTGGTTTTCAATGTTCGTGACGGCTTTGTGTTCCGCCATGTAAATAAACATAAACCTTTTATTTCAGTTTGTAAAGGGGTTTTAAGCACAATTTTTGTAATAACTGTCATAAGCAGAGCTGATTAGAGGCTATAAAGCTTGCTGTCTGGGGATTTTAAAAGCAAAATGCGGAATTTGCGGGCGATCGCACGAGAAGCAGAATGCTCATAATTTAGCTGGACAACCAGATTCGGGACGGGCGTCAGTGTTAAGATACATGAAGGATTGCGATCGCCAACCGCAAAACTCGTACTGACAGATATATGTTGTTGCGTAAGTCCGATCGATAAAAATCCCAAGGAATGTCCCGCACCATCACATACAGCCCTGCTTATACTCTGGTTCCCACTTACGAGTGTTATAACCGCTGCACCTATTGCAATTTTCGGGCAGAACCCCTGCAAAGTCCTTGGCTGACACTCGCAGAAGCCGAAAAACAGCTTAAGTTGCTGCTTCCTCAAGGTGTAATTGAAATTCTCATCCTCAGTGGCGAGGTACATCCCCAAAGTAAACGGCGAAAAGCTTGGTTGCAGCGGATTTACGATTTGTGCGAACTGGCACTTGCTCTGGGATTTTTGCCGCATACTAATGTGGGGCCGCTCAGTTTTGAGGAGATGGCAAAGTTAAAAGAGGTGAATGTATCGATGGGGCTGATGCTAGAACAGCTTGCCCCAGATTTGTTGCAAACGGTTCACCGACACGCACCGAGTAAAGTGCCGGCGCTGCGGCTGCAACAGTTAGAATGGGCTGGGGAATTAAAGATTCCGTTCACAACTGGTTTGCTGCTGGGAATTGGGGAAAGTGAGGCCGATTGGGTGGAGACATTAGAGGCGATCGCCCGGATTCATTCGCCCTGCAATCACATTCAAGAAGTTATCCTGCAGCCTCACAGTCCGGGAAATCAACAAAGTTGGGACGGCGAAGTTTTTGATGCTACAAAAATGCCGGAAGTAATTGCGATCGCCCGCAGCATTTTACCATCTGAAATCAGGCTGCAAATTCCCCCAAATTTAGTTGCACGGCCAGACATATTACTTGCTTGTTTAGAAGCAGGTGCTAGAGATTTAGGAGGAATTGGGCCGCGGGATGAAGTTAATCCCGATTATCCTCACTTGCAACACCAAACTTTAACAGAAATTTTAGCAGCATCGGGATGGCAACTTGTGCAGCGTTTGCCTGTTTATCCTCAGTACGATAAGTGGCTGCCGCAGACATTGCAAAGTGCTGTCAAACACTGGAGAGTTAGTCCTTAGACACTATCAGGAGACGGCAGTGCCGTTTCCCTACAATATTATTTTGGGGGTAGGGAAACGGCACTGCCGTGTCCAGAGTTGCTATCATTCCGGTGAAACAGGAATTGATATAATATATTGATATTTTAAATCAAAGAACCGCCACCATCAATCCAGACTTCAGTACCTGTGATGAAGCTGGAGGAATGTGATACCAGAAATAACACTAATTGGGCGACTTCTTCGCTAGAACCGGCCGTATTATCCGTCAAAGGAATCATGTCTTGAATGGAATCAGGGTCGACTGGAATGCGCTCGATATGGCGCTTAACGGTGCTTTCCTCAATGGCAGTTAGCACCCCGCCCGGACAGATCACATTGACTCTAATTTGGCAGGCTGCGAGTTCTAGCGCCAGCATTTTTGCAAAGGCTACTTGGGCAGCTTTTGAACAAGCGTAGGCCGTGGCACCAACTTTCCTGAAACTTCTGGTGCCATTAATTGATGATGTAATGACAATCGAACCTCCTTGTTTTTTCAGATGAGGAACAGCATACTTAACAGTCAAAAATGTTCCTCTGAGGTTGGTGTTAATTGTCCGATCCCACTCACCGGGTTCTATCTCCTCTATCGGCGACCATACACCGTTAATACCCGCATTTGCAAACACAATATCAATTCTTTGATATTCGTCAAAAATTGTTTTAAATGCTTGTTGCATTTGCTGAGAATCCCCAACATCTGCAGCAATAGCCAGCCCGCAGCCTCCTTCATTGACCAACTGGCGGACGGTTTCTTGCCCGGTTTCCAAAATGCGATCGATAATAGCAACTTTTGCGCCTTCCTTGGCCATTAAAATTGCTGCTGCATGACCAATTCCCGACCCACCGCCGGTAATAACTGCAACTTTTTCTGAAAGTTTCATATTTTTTTAGATAAATATTTTTTTGGGCGATCGCATAGCATAAAAATAGGATTAGACTGAGAGGACTTTAGTCCTCACTAAAAACAAGTTTCCGTCATCAAAATCGTGAAAGTAAAAAGTAGTTTGAGGTAATAATTATAGCGGTAAGGTGCGCACTGCGCACCCTACTTTAGGCAGAGGAGTACGTCAATTTTAACGCAGTCCTTACTGCTGCGGCACCCAGACCGAAACAGAACCGGCGTTACACCGAAAATCACCCCAACCATCGTCATTAGTTGTGATTGGTTCTTTGATGTGTTCGGTGATGTCAATATAAGTTCGATTCGGTTGCCCTACTTCCATAAACTTGGTGCCCTCGTCTCCGTTACTGAGTACCACAGCCATGCCGCCCGGATGTTCTTCAGTTCCGAGTCGCGTCCAGCCAATGGTATTGGCGTGGTCGAAGTAATCGTACTGATTGCCGTAGGAATAAGTTTGGCGCGCTAACAAGAATTTATCGAGAAGAAACTGATGTTTGTCTAACCAAATCTCGTATTCGTTGCCATCGTTTGCTGTATCCTTATAGTTATCGCCGTAATAGTCCGGGTAAAAAATGCACGGATATCCTTCGCTTCGCAGCAAGATTAAAGCGTAGGCAAGAGGTTTAAACCAAGCCTCGACAACAGATTCTAGGGATTGTAATGGTTGAGAATCATGGTTGTCAACCAAGGTAACGGCGAGGGCTGGTTGCTGTTGGACGAGGGTGTTATCAAAAATTGTTCGCAAGTCGTAGCTATTGCCGGCCTTGCTAGCAGCGTGGAAGTTGTAGTGGAGGGGTGCGTCAAATAAGGTGACTTTACCATCGGTTGCTGTAATGAAGCTGTGCAAAGCTTCCACTTCGTAAGACCAATATTCGCCTACGGCAAATAGGTCGCGTTGGGCATAGTTACGGACGTGTTCCAACCATTCTTGGAAAAATTCTGCTTTAACGTGTTTGACGGCATCGAAGCGAAAGCCGTCAACGTTTGTTGTATCGACATACCACTCACCCCAGTATTTTAACTCCCCGGTGACTTCTGGGTTGTCCATATCTAAATCGCAACCCATGAGGTAGTCAAAATTGCCTTTTTCTAAGTCTACTCCTCGATCGAATTCTTTGCCTTTGAGCAGGTAAACGGCATGGGTTTCTGTGTTGTAAACGTTGTAATCAATGGCGTCAAAATGCCACCAATGCCACTCCATGCTGGAATATTTTTTGTCGCGGCCGGGGAAGGTAAAATGCGTCCAAGCTTTGATTTTTTGATATTCGCCTACGGTGTCATTCCGGTTGTCGGGATTGAAGGGTGTGGCTTCGGATTCTTCTTCTGCATCGGCACCTAATTTGTGGTTGAAGACAACATCGGCATAAATCCTAATTCCTGCATCTTGTGCAGCTTTAATCGCGGCCAAATACTCATCTTTTGTGCCGTATTTCGTGCGTACCGACCCTTTTTGGTCGAACTCGCCTAAATCGAATAAGTCGTAGACGCCGTAACCCACATCCATACCGCCGCCGGTTCCTTTATAGGCTGGCGGCAACCACAGGGATGTAACGCCTTTTTTGGCTAAATCTTTTGCAGATTTCGCTAGCTGATTCCACAGGCTGCCGTCGTCGGGGCTGTACCAGTGGAAATACTGCATCATCACGCCATTTAGTTCAGACATAAATTTAGTTTTTCCTGTTTTGTCAAATTGCGATCGACATTTATGTTCGTAGCTCGCTAGTTTACGTATGTCTGCAATCTATGGTTAATAAATATCATAAAAGATGGGGCTGCTAAAAAAAATCTATCTGTTGATATATTGACAACAGAATCTAAATTTGATACTAATTATTTTAGGCAGACTAAAGAATATTAATGTGGTGGCGATTTTGCAGCAACTCGCTCAACTCTGGTGTTCCAAGTACCGTCGATCGCCAATTCAAGCAATCTAAATCCCGGGGGGATTTCGTCAAGGATAATCGGATGACTTTTCGGTAAAAGCTGGATGCAGGTGCTGGGTGTCCCCAAGTAGGTAACTGAGCCCCGCTGTTGTTGAAATTCTTGGTGAATGTGGCCGCAAAGAACGATTTTGATTTGAGGGTATCGATCGACAATTGCCAAAAATTCATCGGCATTGTGCAGCATCATTCCATCCATTATTTCAGAGTCGATCGGCAAAGGATGATGGTGCAAGGCAATGATAACAGGTCGATCGCCGGTTTGTTGCAGTTGAGAGTCCAGCCAATGCAAGCTATCTGGAGAAAGCCGCCCGCCGTCGCATCCGGCTTCCACACTCGAAAGTAATAGAAATTGCCAGTTTCCTAGCATCCAGGATTTTTCTGGGGAAAGAGGCGACTGATTTAAGATTTCTGCCATGACTGGGATGTTGTCGTGGTTCCCAGGTATCCAGTAGGCGGGTATTCCGAGGGGGGCGATGAGGGAGACTAGGCGCTGGTAGGATTCGGGTGTTTCGTCTTGGGACAAGTCGCCTGTGAGTAGGAGTAAGTCGGGCCGTGGCTGTATCTGTTGCAGGCGATCTAGAACTGCTTGGAGGGTGCGGGCTGTTGAGAGGCCTTTCCATTCTCGATCGAGCTCTGCAAACAAGTGAGTGTCGGTGATTTGGGCGACGAGTAGGGGAGAAACTGGTGTCATGGCTGGTGTTGCGGGTCGTTGCTATAGTTCTAGAGTACCTTCCCACAGGGGTTTTGGCGATATGGGAAAAAAAGGGCGATTCCCTACCCTTCGAGAACGCAGGCGCGTTCGGGATAGCTGCGCTTCACGAAATTTTTGACAGGTATGTTAAAATTTTCGAGATTTGGTGTACTATAAGAAAACGTCAAATTTCAGACGTGACGGCGGCATAGCCAAGTGGTAAGGCAGAGGTCTGCAAAACCTCCACCCCCAGTTCAAATCTGGGTGCCGCCTTTTTTATTTGTGTGAGATGTGGGGCGATCGAGAAGGTTAACAGGATATAGCGAGAGTGCTCAAGTCCACTGCGAAAATCTTCTTGAGTTCTAGCTTTATAACAGCAAACAAAGATGAGCCAAGAATCTGAGTCGAAAACCAGAAAACAGAGAATTAATACTAAGCTGAAGTCACTCAATTGGCAGATTGTCAAATATCGAGATGGGTTGGATACTTCCGCGCTGAAATGCCATGCAGTTGAGGAATATCCTACAGCCAATGGCCCGGCTGATTATGCCTTGTTTGTCAAAGGACGGCTTTTGGGTGTTGTTGAAGCCAAAAAAGTAGCGGTTGGCGCACAAAATGTTTTGGAACAAGCAAAGCGCTACTCGCGGGGGGTGTTTAATGGGATTGGAAATTGGCGAGGCTACCGAGTGCCTTTTCTCTACTCTACGAATGGCGAAAATATTTATTTTCTGGATGTTAGAGGCGAACTCAATATCTTTCGGGAAATTGCCAGTTTTCATACAGCGGATGCCTTAACAGAAATGTTTGAGCATGACCAAGCTGCCAGTTATACTCGGTTGCAGAATACTCCGATTAAGCAAATTGAGAGGCTTCGCCCCTACCAGGAAAAGGCGATCGCTGCCACAGAATCAGCGATCGTCAAAGGCAAACGAGCGATGCTGGTGGCTATGGCCACGGGTACTGGCAAAACCTTTCTCACAGTTGCTCAAATTTATCGGTTGCTAGAGGCGAAGGTTGCCAAGCGGATTCTGTTTTTAGTCGATCGCAGGGCATTAGCAGCACAGGCGATCGCGATCGCAAGACATTTCCTCATAGAACGCCGCAAACACTAACTCTATTCCCAGTACAAACTGCATCCTCTCCCGTTTGGAGGCGAAATGATAACTCCCCCCATCAATTGCAATAATGCAACTCTCCTCTTCTATCTCGCTCAACCATTTTGTCAGATGATTTATGTTTATATACAAGCAAAAACAAGCTAAAGCTAGAGTTGTCAAGTAATATAAAAATCTTTTTCCTCATCACTTGTAAACAAGGTTCTATTTAAAGAGTGACACTCACTTTTTACATAATAAATTGAGCAAAATTTATTATCATTCATTAAAGTTTTCCATCTTCTCCAATAGATATGTCTGATAATAAAAGCTACAAAAGCATGTGGCGTTAGAAGATACTTACTTGGAATCCTTATTTCATTTTGAAAACCTAAGTGTAGATGTGAAGTAGAATGAACAGGTGGATCATGAAGGCTTTCATCATAATCATATCTTACTGGTGTTACAGCATTCTTTAACTTAGCTTCATCTATAACAATAGTTCGGACAGTTTTTAAGCAGCCAGAGTACCATAAGACAAGACTGAAGGAAGGTTAGGGTGATTTAAAAT
>NZ_JAUBPE010000143.1:0-7136 GCF_036700565.1 Microcoleus pseudofavosus SVA1_A4 | reverse complement strand
ATAGCGACTTGACTTAATAACACTCATTTGAATCATTGTCAAGTACAATTTATACCAAATTAGATGAGCTTACCCTGCTGTTAAAATGCGTTTGTTTTCCTCAGAACTTACAGCAAATAAGCTAGCTTTTAGGACAGAAATTAACACGCTAGCAGGAAGCGTTACAAGTTTCTGTTGAACGCTGGGGATAGCCGGAAATTCGTCCGCAGCTAGCCCACGAATGGCGTGCTTGCTTCTTGACGCACTCAGAATGGCACTGACTGATGGAACGTCGCTTCCTTTAATAATTTCAGAAGAACTCTTTAAAGTGAGGTTGCCGTTAGGAAATTTTCCCAGAATGTCAGCAAGTATGGGTGCGGGGAGGGTAAGCTTCCCAGATTGATTGACATTCGCACCAAAGCTCACTTGCATTCCAAATTCTAAGTTGTAAGCAGTCAGATGCAAATGTTGAGTTTCTGCATCAGCTTCAATCAAAATATTGGACAAAATGGGATGGCTGCTATTGCTGGGAATGATGCCTTTCAGGGCTTGTATATAATCGTTGAATTCTCTTGAATCGCAGGCAACTTCAATAGCTGATGGGAGAGGAGAAGGGGAAGGCAATATCGCCTCATTTGACAATGTTTCTAGAGAAGGAGCATCGACGGCTGGAAGTGCTGCAAAATTTGTGTAAGTTTGCGAGGTTTCTACTTTTTGTGGAGAGATTGTTAAGGGCTCGTAAACCGAGTCAGTTTCAGTTGTTGCTTTGACTGATTTCTTCACAGTTTTGGCAGAATTATGTGCTGTGGCAGTCGAGCGTTTTTTCTTAACTGTTCTCTCCAAATTTTCCTCTTTAGGCGGTGTTCCTGTTAGTCGAGATTTTGCCATAATTAGCCTGGTGTCAGGGGTGCGATTGGCCGCTGCGGTAGCAGCACTTGTTATGGCCGAGAAAAGGGAGTGGGAAGGGAAAGGAGAAGGGGAAGGAACCCACGCTTAAAGACATAGGATTGAAGGATCGATATTATCAAAACCTATGATGAGGCAATAAAAAATTATGTTTGGCCGAACGTGAAAAACCAATCAATTGCTACGAGTGATTTTTTCTAATTTATTCAGCAAGCCCTAATTACCCCAAAAAATAATCTCCCCTACTTTTGCTTCAACACCACCAAGGCAATATCATCAAAAACTTTTTGCTCGCCAATATGCCGCCGCACATCTTCAATTACGACTTGCCGAATTTCCTCGACCCCTAGGTGGTGATTTCTGGATATGACTTCGCACAGTCTCTCCAAACCGTAAAGTTTTCGATTAATATCGAAAGCTTCAGTAATCCCATCGGTATAAAGCACCACTACATCTCCCGGATTCAGCAACACTTGAGTTTGGGCAACAAAATCAGCAATCTCCACATCCAAACCAATCGGGAAACCCAGAGATATTGTATCTATCCGCTCGACGCTGCTATCAGTACGCACCACTATTATCTCTTCATGTTGACCGCTGATATTGAGGATGCTATCTTGATACTCTAATAATGCCAATGTCATATTTTTTCCAGAATTCATCCGCTGGAGATTGCCGTAAAGGGTTCGATTGAGCACATCCATAAACCTCACCGGGTCTGTTTCATTACTTTCTTGAAGTGTTCGGACAGCGGTTTGCGCCATAATCATTATCACGCCACTTTCTAACCCGTGCCCCGTAACATCGCCGATGCTGAAATAGACTTTGCCATTCTTAGATAGCACGTCGTAGTAGTCGCCACCCACTTCATCTGCAGGTTCCATAAAAACAGCAATTTCCAAGTCTTCAATTGCCTCAATTTCTGAGGTATTTGGCAGCACCATTTGTTGCAGTTGTCTCGCTACATCTAATTCGGCACTTAAGCGGATATTCTCTTTTTTCAAGCGTGAGTTGAGCGCAGTAATTTCTTCATAGGCAAGGGCGAGTTGGCGGTTGGAATCAGCTAGTTGAGCCGTGCGCTGTTGCACTTTCTCTTCTAAACTTTGATAGAGGCGAGCATTTTCAATGGAAATAGCAGCTTGAGCAGATAATACTTTTAAAAGTTCCAATCTGTCGGCTGTAAATGCAGCCTCGGTTAAATTGTTTTCTAAATAAAGAATGCCGATGCAAATTCCTTGATGTTGAATGGGGAGACACAGTAGCGATTTAGGATGACGCTGGATAATATAAGGATCGGCAGCCCAATTAGCTTCCTTGGTTGCATCATTAATTACTAGAGTTTCAGCCGTGCGCCAAACATAATTGACGATTGATACCGGAATCTCTTGGCTGCTGTCAACTAAGATAGATTGCAAGTGGCACTCGCTACCAAGCGATTGAGCGGTGATAAATAATTCACCCGCTTGTTCTAAAATCAGAGCGCCGCCTGTTGCTCCTGCATTCTCCATCACGACTTTCATTAAAGCTGAGATTAACTTATCGAGATTAATTTCTCCAGATATGACTTGAGAGGCTTCGATGACTGTTGTTAAATCTAGAGCTGATGAAATACCTGTACCAGTGCTACTTGTAACTTTGAGCGCGGCGATTTCATGAGTCATCAGAGTTACTGTATCGCCCAATTGCGCGCCGGGATTTCTAATAAAAATAGGGGCGAGTAATTGAGGATAGCGTTTTTCTAAATCTTCAATTTTTGCTTTGGCTCCCCAGCGAGAGTAAGCGTAATAAGCTGCTATAATGTAGGTTTGAGCAATGGTTTCTTTGCCCCAAGCTAAGTAAAATTTGGCGGCAAGTTCGTTGGCGATTGCTTCTTCATTGACGTACTCGTTTTCTTTGGCGATGGCAATAGCGCGATCGTAATTATCCATTGCTTCTACATTTTCACCCAGAACCCGATGCCGTTCTG
Source organism: Microcoleus pseudofavosus SVA1_A4 (assembly GCF_036700565.1). Taxonomy (NCBI): domain Bacteria; kingdom Bacillati; phylum Cyanobacteriota; class Cyanophyceae; order Oscillatoriales; family Microcoleaceae; genus Microcoleus; species Microcoleus pseudofavosus. The sequence continues at coordinate 4,285 of NZ_JAUBPE010000143.1, read as the reverse complement.
CTTCCACCAGATAAAATTTATGCAAGTGATTCATCGGCGCGTGTTCAGCCCAGGTCTTGAGTTTTTGCTGATTGTGTGCTACTTTTTCTAAAATTCGCTCGCGATCGCTGGTGGATGAATCGGTCAAAATCGCTAGCTGTACCAGGGAGTCGTAGAAATGGAATAGGGGTACACACAGAAGAGCGATCGCGCTATCAATATATTCCTCGGCCTTGGCAGTATTGGCGATCGCTTGTGGCAATTCCTCAAACAGATAACAGAGAATCAGCTTGTTTAAATACAAATAGTGCAATCCGTTTCTGTCGTTGCCTTCTAAATGTTGCGACAGTAATTCTACTTCGTCATAAGCTTCACCCACTAAAAGGCAGCGATTTTCCGACTCACCTAATAAGTTAAGCACTGCCTGCCGAAAAATTTCATTATAATTAAACGAGGCAATTTGTTTTAGTTGTTTGAGCGCATGACTGTAAGACGCCATTTCCCGTTCTAATTCAGTTAGTTCCGCCCCTGCAAAATATAAATGGTTACAGGCGTAACAGGCACTGTAAGCCGCAAATTCTAAATCTCCAGTTTCCAATCCAATTTGGTAACTTTCTAGCAAAGGTTTTAATGTTTTGCGGACTGGTTCTTTCCAATGGGCGACCATACCACCAAAAATAAAGAATGTTTTTGGCTTAATTTCCTTAACGTTGAACTCCGAAGCCACTGTTAAAGCTAAAAGACCAAATTGATAACCCAATTCAATATCTCCCACGACGCCGCACATAATTAATCCATAGGTGGCATAAGCAAAAGCCGACCAAGCAGCATTGCCATATTGCAGAGATAAATTCACCCGATGGCACACCGTCAGCGGATACATTTGAGGCGCAGAAATATAGGTAGCAGAAGATAAACTCGAAAGAATTTGCATTGCTGCCAATTTTTCGGGGTCGGTCATCGCTGGCAAGTTAATCAAGTCCTCGATTGGGCGAGAACCCAAATTTTCTCTCGTTTCCACCATTGCTTGCTGAATATCTGATGATTGGGTATTTTCTGGAAAATCTATTCCCAAAAGCTTCAGCACTTGTAGCCCCGTTCTCACCGCGTCTAAACCTCGGGTTTGCGCCATGTAGGCTTGAATTTTGACTTCATAAACTTTCACTTTATCCAGCAAAGTTTTAGCTTCGTTCAAAACAAGTGCTGACCACGCCTCCATCTGCTCGAAGTTACCCCCCAGATAGGCTGACTCAGCGGCTAATTCATACAGGGCCAGCGTTCGATCGTAATTCGTTTGCCAGCTATCTGCTGTTAGCAGTTTCATGCCTACAGATAAATAACCGATCGCGGCCGCATAGGCTGTAGAAGCTTTGGCTTTACGTCCCCCAACTAAATTTAACTGCACCAGTTCGTCTTGTTCTGTTTGACTGTCAATTAAATCGACGGCAATATTCAACTGGTTGACAATATCAAAAATTTTCTCTTCCCGTTCCGTTTCGGGGGTATTTGCCAACAGCAGCCGTCCAATTTTCAGATGAGTTGATTGTTTTTGGTCTTCTGGAATTAGAAAATAAGCCGCTTGCTGCACTCGATCATGGAGAAATTTGTAAGGAACTGTCAGTTCTACATTCTCTTGACTTGTGACCGAAGACTCATATTGGAAGAATTTGTAAACTTCGCTAATCGGAATAACTAAACCTTCTTGCAAAGCTTTCCACAAGTCTGCCGCCGTCTCGGCTTGCGATTTTTCACGGACAATTGCTAGGGTAGCGAGGTCAAAAGTGTTGCCTATGCAAGCTGCTAATTTCAATACGGTTTGAGTATTCTCCGGTAGCTTTTGCAACTGAATTGCCATAAACTCGACAACATCATCGCTGACGGAAATTGTCTTAACTTGTGCAATATCGCACTGCCAATAGTTGCAGCTAAAATCAAACGATATTAATCCATCTTCGTAAAGCGATTTGAGGAATTGATTCGTAAAGAAAGGATTGCCTTTGGTTTTTGCCAGTACGAGTTCGGTTAAAGAAATTGCTCGCTCTGGCGGACAACTCAGAGTATCGGCAATCAGGCAGTTTAAGGAAGGTTGGTCTAAAGGTGCTAAGGTAATTTGATTGACCGTCGCATTAGTTTCCTTAATTTCATCTAACGTCAGCATCAGCGGATGTGCGGGAGAAACTTCGTTGTCTCGATAAGCTCCTATTAGCAACAGACAACGGGTATCCCCATCGCTTAAAAGCAATTGCATCAACTTCAAAGAAGCTGAATCTGCCCACTGTAAATCATCTAAGAAAATCACTAAAGGATGTTCTTGAGTCGCGAAGACTCGGATAAACTTTTGAAACAGCAAATTGAAGCGATTTTGAGCCGCACTTCCTTCTAGTTCGGGGGCGGGTGGTTGCTTGCCAATCAGCAGTTCTAGTTCGGGGATGACCTCAATAATGACTTGGCCGTTTTCTCCCAAAGCGGCTAAGATTTTTGCTTTCCATTTCTGCACAACAGCCGCAGTTTCAGTCAGCAGTTGTCGCATTAAATTTTGCAGAGCTTGTACCCAAGCCCAGAAGGGAATATTGCGATTAAATTGGTCGAATTTTCCTTTAATAAAATAACCGCGTTGGCGGACAATGGGTTTGTGAACTTCATTGACAACGGCAGTTTTACCAATGCCGGAAAATCCTGCTACTAGCATTATTTCTGAATTGCCAGAACTGATGCGTTCAAATGCTGCTAAAAGCGTTTCTACTTCGGTTTCTCGGCCGTAAAGTTTTTCTGGAATAACGAAGCGTTCGGAAATGTCCCTTTTTCCTAATTCAAAGGGTGCAATCCTACCGCTAGCTGCGTACTGTTCCAAACATTTTTCTAAATCGTATTTAATCCCAAAAGCTGTTTGATAGCGGTCTTCAGCGGTTTTTGCGATCAATTTCATTACGATGTCATTTAAAATTTGGGGGATGGCGGGATTTACGGCAATGGGGGGAATGGCTTGACGGGCAATATGACAGTGAACTAATTCCATCGGGTCTGTCGATAGAAAAGGCAACTGACCCGCTAGCAGTTCGTAAAAAGTTACGCCCAAGGAGTAAAAGTCAGTACGATAGTCAATACCCCGATTCATGCGTCCCGTTTGTTCCGGGGAGATATAAGCGAGGGTTCCTTCTAACTGATTGGGGTTTTGAATTTCTTGGCTTTCTCTGGGTAAAAGCGAGGAAATGCTGAAGTCAATCAGTTTGACTTGTTTAGTTTGAGGGTTAATTAGAATATTCTGGGGTTTAATATCTTTATGAATAATTTGGCAGCGATAAAGTCCTTCTAACGTCGTGACAATTTGAAGAGCTATGTCAAAAAAATCAGCGAGGTTATCGGTAATTTTTCCGGTTGTTGAAAAAACCGGGGAAGTCAGGTAGTTAGCCAGGGAAATGCCACCATAATCCTCCATTATCAGGGCAAAACCATTTCGATAGTTTTCCAAGCTTAAATGTTGGACAATTCCCGGAAAACCGAGATTTTTGGCAATTGTGTATTGATTGCGGAACTGTACCAGTTCGGTGAATGTTGGATATTCAGACTGAAGCAGTTTGATTGCAACTGGTTGACTGTCTAAGTCTTTAACCCCTAGATAAACTTGGGTTCTGTTACCATTGTAAATTTGTTCGGTGATGTAATAGCCAGGGATTGTTAGAGTTGTCATTTTTACGCGAGATTGGTAATTTACAATTTTTAATTCTTGGTCTAGCGATATACATCATACATCCACTTTAGGGCTGTAGCAGTATTGTATATTTGGCTAATTTTGAGCCTAGAGAGAAGAAGGAATCTTGGAGCTTATAAAATTACCTTAACCTTATCCTTTATTTAGTAAATTTACGAACAAAATCTAGAACCCCAATATTAAGTCTTGTTATGATTTATTATAATATATCAACTTTTCCTACATTTCTTTGCTCGATCGAGGGGACTAATAACTTGTATGAGTAATATTGTTGGCAGGCAAAGAAATTAATGGGTACGATTTAAAAATCAGTACAAGGCTCAAACTGAACGGGTATTTTCAGGGAGTTGTTGATGGATACAATTTTAGAGGTGTTCTTTCTACCACCCATGGCGATCGCGCGTTTAGGTAGCAGCGATACACCAATGGAAAGTTTCACTTGGACAGAAGATCCCAGCGTCTTTGGGGGCGATATGACCATTATAACCCCCCAAGTCAGCTTAGAAGTCAGAGAAGATGGCTGGGAGCATGTCACTTTTGCGATAAGTATTTATACTTGTGCAGTTTTTCGAGGTCTACCAATTAAGCCATTTAAGT
>NZ_JAUBPE010000010.1:6418-130360 GCF_036700565.1 Microcoleus pseudofavosus SVA1_A4 | reverse complement strand
TGATATAAACGGAGGACACGGCAGTGCCTTTTCCCTACAATTGATCGTGGTAGGGAAACGGCACTGCCGTGTCCTCTATATCATTCCGGTGCAGCCCGAATTGATATCAGTCGTATCAATGTATCCCAGACTACTATCTTTTGATGCCATAAATTTGCTATGAATAGCAAAACTAAACACTAGCGGGGCAAAACCTGTGGGCAAGTTTGATAAAATATTCAATTCCGAAGACAAATCCGAAGCAAGCTTGACTTTAGAAGAATCCGTAGCAGCGGTAGCGCTTGTCGCAGCCGAAGCAAATTCCCCTGACACGGATGCTGACATTTTAGAAAGCATACTTTGGGAATCAGAAATATTTGCTGAATACTCGGAAGATGATATGTCAGCAATGTTTCAAAAACTTGCCGGTATTGTCGCCCAAGACGGTTTAGGAGCATTATTTAATACTGCTTGGCAATCAATACCAGATGAGTTAGTGTTGGATACTTTTGCAATAACCGCAGCAATGTTTGTGGCAGATGGCGAAATATCTGACAAGCACGAGGCTTTTCTTCAGGAATTCCAGCAAGCATTGGGTGTGGAAGACGAGGAAGCTGCGGAAATTATCGAGGATGTAATTGCTGCTTACTCGGAAGTAGAGGGCGAAGAGTCTGATTTAGATGGGGCATTGTACGTATCTCCTGAAGGCAATTTTAGCGTCCCCATTCCAGTTGACGAGCAACGAGGCGGTAAAATTGATGAGCAAGAAGGCTGTGTCGCATTTTCTGACGACTTTGGCGTTTTGCTGAAAATTGATTATTTCCTTATTGCTGGTGAAGTGGAAGAAACAATCGAGTCGGTGGGCGAGGAAGCTTATCTCAAGTCTTTTCTCGACAATTTTGTTTCTCAGGCAATTCTTGCTAATGTTGCCAACTCTAAGTTACTCCACGCGGAATATTTAGAAGATGAAGAAGCTTATTTCGCGGTTTTGGATTTGCCTGCGGGTGCAACTATCAGCGTGCAAGAAAACGAGGGCCCTCTGACTCGACTGGATGCCTACCGGGGACTTATGGCTTTTATTGCTGACGATTTTTGCTACACGGTAAGCTGTCAGCGAATTTATCAGGAGGGGGATGAATTGGGTTCCCTGGAGTCTGAAGTTGAGGGAATTATGAACAATATTTTCGCGTTTATTGAGACTATTGAATTCTCGGCAGTCGCATAAACAAAACTTATTTAGGGGAGCTAAAAACTCGGTTTCTTTCTAGATGTCTCGCTGCTAAACTTGATATTTTCAGAGAAACCGGGTTTTTTTTGCCAAGCATCCTCAGAATATTACAGCATATTCCAGGTTCACGAAGTACATTCAATATCCCCGTAGGGACAAAGGCTTTCGCCGTGTCCCTACCTCTGCTATGTACCTCACATATCTGAAAAGTGCTGTATATGGTGTCTGGTCGATCGACCAAATTATATCAATTCCCGTTGCATCGAAATTAATATTACCCGAAATCAGGACACGGCAGTGCCGTTTCCCTACAATTAATCTGGCGCGCAAGAAACGGCACTGCCGTGTCCTCTATATCATTCCGGCGCAGCCGGAATTGATATTACTACAAACCTATAAGGATTATTTTACAATAAAATAGTGCGATCGAGAACCAGCTAAAAAACCGATTCTCGATCGCACTTCCAAATACATTCAGTCAACCACAGTCGAGAGACAGCAGCAATTAGCCGCCGTTTTCGACTAATTAGTAGTCTGAGCTTCCACCAATCTTTGCTTGAGTTCTTCCAGAGCACTCGCCCAGCGCGGATCTGGCTGCACTGAGCCGGAATCAGCGCTCGACACCGTTGTTGCCGACTGATTGCGGCGAGACTTGTTGTTGTCACCCCGACGGCGATTGCTTTTGCTGGAACCTCCTCCACCTTGGGTAGGGGGAGCCGAGCGCTGCTGTTGCTGCGGCGCAGGCACAGGCATAGGCACAGACGCCGACGCCGACACCAACTGCGGTGAGGAAGGCGACGACTGCTGCTGATCTTCTTCGCCCTTCTCAGATTTACCCTTAGAACGGGGCAGAGCCTTTTCTATTTTCAGCGGGTTTTCTTTGAACATCAAGCCGTTATATTTCTCAATAACTTGGTCGGCTTGTTCGTCGGTTAGCACCGTCACAAAACCGAATCCTCTGCATTTTCCAGTTTTGCGATCGGTAATTACCTTTGTGGTAACAGATTCGCCCTCCGGTGCAAAAACTTCTTGCAATTCTTGGCGATCGAGTTCCTTGGGTAGATTGCCAACATAAAGACGAATAGACATGAAAAATTCCTCCAGACGTGGATTTTAATTAATTTGCTCGAACAGAATTACCTGAAGTCAACTGAATATTGACTTCAGGCAAACACCACCTAACCCGAGAATTAGCGCATTCCTCCCACCAACCTTGACAGCTCCCCCCATCTTTTAGAACAAAAAGATGATTTACTCTGATAAGGCCGGAACTTAACCGCCGATGCAGAGAGCTTTTAAATCTCAGGTTGTTGTGTAAACTTTTAGTCATCACTCAAATGTTTAGGCTATTGGCTATTCTGTATTACTTGCTTCCGGTTTTGATTCAGAATGTTTATAGCCAGTGCCGTGTAGAAATTTATGTCCAAGGATGTCAATTGCAAGCGATCGGAATGCCAGTATTCAGTTTAATACAGTGATGGGTAAAATCGCTAACATTTTTTAGCCAGTAATCTTACCTCGCTCCTAATCTCGCTCCTAATGCTGAGAACTACTCACTTACCCGGTATCCCTTAAATTGGGCCCGGCAGCGTCCGACCATTCTTTAAAGGTATCACAGCCTTGGTAACAGAGCTAGTTATTTAGGAAGATTTCACGCTGAATTTAACGAAAACCACATCTGAATCACTTTTCTGAATTCATCCCGCACAGCGAATTTTGCTTTCGAAAAAAAACAGCCGGCCACCGGCTGACGGAACTTGCTGTGTTGGGAGGTTGACAATTTTTACGCAATCCCTTATCGATTTTAGCCAACTGAAGTTATCGCGCTATTTGGTTCAATCCAATTCCTGTAAACTAATGTAACAGGATGTCTGTAAAAAAGCAACTTTTGTTTACGAAGGAAGAGGCAAGAAGGAAGAAGAGTGTAGGCATTAGTGTCAACTTAAGCCTGAAACCCCTGATAAATCTCGTTTTTACCTGAGTCTAGATCCCCCTAAATCCCCCTTAAGAAGGGAGACTTTGAGGATATTTCTTGTCCCCCCTTTATTAAGGGGGGCGCCTGGGCGATCGAACCCTAATCGTCAAACAGCAGACCGGTACTACGTTTGACGTTACGTTAGGCATTAGTGTCAACTTAAGCCTGAAACCCTTGATAAATCTCGTTTTTACCTGAGTCTAGATCCCCCTAAATCCCCCTTAAGAAGGGGGACTTTGAGGATATTTCTTGTCCCCCCCCTTATTAAGGGGGGCGCCTGGGCGATCGAACCCTAATCGTCAAACAGCAGACCGGTACTAAGTTTGACGTTACGTTGACACCAATGAATAGTAGACTGCGCCACCAGCACGGAGAACATCGCCCATCCCCCGTTTAACTCAAAACTCATCTGGGGCTGCGCGTTGTGCGCGATCGAGTGCGGCAATCTGATAACTATTCCTCATACCTGTAAAAAATGCAATTGTAGGCAACCTCGAAACCCTTATGCAGTAAGTCATTTCCCATTCTTCAATCTAAAATCCAAAATCTAAAATCCAAAATCGTCTCACCTTGGGCCCTGGATAATGATGTATGCGCCCCAAAAAGCAGCAGCAAAAGCCAAAATCGCAGACCAAATCGGATGTCCGCTGTCACTAACCCTCCCTCCTTGACTGCGGAGACTTTCAAGGTCGATCGCCACAGTAGCACCCCGGCGCAGCCAACCAGTCGCCACAACAGATTTTCCGATCAAATCGCTGGGGCGAGTAGTCTCTTTGAACAAAAATGGCCACAAAGAGCCAATGTAGCCAAACCTCGAAACATAATGCAACCTCACCAAACCCGTCGCCGTCTGCAAAATCAAATCTTGTCCCAGCCAATTACCCATACCCGATCGACCCAAAAGTTGCCCGGAGAGCCGCACCGGTTGAGCATCCAGCGGCAAACTATCGGGATTTGACAAAATTTCCGGCAAACTCGGCGAAGCGGTTTCTCGCGGTGTAATGTCCGGGAAGAAATAATTGATCCGCATCAAAGTACCGATGCTAAATCCGATCGGCAAACAGCCCCAAATAATCGATCGATCGCCCCAAAGCCAATCCAACTGCCAAATACTCGTCCTCGAAAAAATCCCCCCAATCAGCCAAAGCACCCCGACTATCGCCAAACTCATCGGAATTCCAAAAAACGGCGCACCCTGTAAAAATAGTTTTGAGTCTTTAAATTCGAGTAATGACTTAAACAGAGCCAATTTTCCTTTCCTGGGTTGTTCTTCCACTCCCGCGTTTGCCAAATCTAACTCTGTCTCCAGTTGCCAGAATTGAGCATAAAGGGCCAACAGCTTCAAACGCTCTCCCAGCAAAGGATGCGCGCTGTTAACCGTCAACCAGTTGCGCTCCCGATTGCTGACATCCCACAGCAAAATCTGTTCCAGCGGCGCGTGTAATGCAGCAGAACCAAGGTTTACAGCTTGTCCAACGCCTACGGGTAACAATAGATCGAAACTTTCGAGGAAAAAGGTAGTTTGTTTTTGCTGCTCGATATTACCAGCAATGCCGATCGCAATTTTAGCCAGTGCCCGCGTCAAACCGTTAGGATTGCCCGTAATTTCCGCAGCAGTTCGATCGCTAAAATACACTCGGCGGCGCGACACCCACAACATCGGCCAGCGCAACAACTTGTAAATCCCGTAACTAATAGCAGAAATTGCAGCGGCCACAAATTTGACAGCATAACGAAAAAACTCGATCGTCATTAAATCGCACAACCTCTCTTGCCAGTGCGCCACCTGCCAATAAATCAAGTAAGGAATCTGAATCACCAGCAGCGCCAGCGACATCGGCGCAAAATCCCAGTGAGAAATATGGCCCAACTCCCGCGCGAAAATAGTAGCAATTTCATCATCCGTCAACTGTTCCAACAGCCCCCGACTCACAGCAATCCGAGCAAAACGGGGCAAACAGCCGTAACTGAAAGCTACAGGAACATTCAGCGGCAAGAGTTTCAGCACCGGCACCGCTATATTTTGCTTGGTACAAAAACTGCGGAGTACCCGACTAGCTTCTTTGCTGTGCTTCGATAAAACTGACCCGCGCAGGGTTTCGATGCCGCAAAACAGTTTCAGCAGCGCGTCTATCAGCCAGGGAGACGAGGCCAAAAGCAATCCAAAAACCATCTGAACAAACGGAGTTGGATCGCGGTAAAAAAGCTGAATCGGCGCGAAAATAGGCAGTCTACTGAATATGTAAAGCTGAACCAACAGAGAATTAGTGTTTGTCAGCAGGAATTGCAGGACAAACCGGGCTAGGAAAAATAGGGCGATCGCACTTGCAACGGCTTGCACCCGAAACTCCAGCAACTTCAGCGGTTTGAGGGGGCGCGGGCTTTTGGCGCGCCCCGCTTCGCGCCAACTCAGTTGGTAAGTATCGGGGCTGGCGACTCCGGGGATATCTGTTGGGGAACCGGAACTATTTTCGCCGCTAATTTCTGTATCGGGTGCGGTTTCGGTCGAGTTTTCCGGTTTGGGGGGTGGAGGCAGCGGGGAAATATGTTGCGATTTGGCATTTCCAGGCTCTACAGCCGGCTCTAAAGGTAAAAATCCTGTTTTTTTATCGGCGGTCGGTCGATCGCCCCCAAGCGATTTTTTCGGCGATTTTGTTCCGGCATCAAAGGCGACAAAGCCTGTTTCGGGGGGAGTTTCTGCGGATTTTGGTTTATTTTCCGGTGGTTTTGGGGGGCGAGGGGGGGTTAATTCTGTTAAAGCGCGATCGGCCCAAGTTTTGACTTGAGAGTTGGGACTTTTGGCGAGGGAAGAGCACAGGGCGATCGCCTTTTTCACATTACCGGCTGCTTTGTACGCAGCCACCAACCCCATCTGCGCGCGGATTCCCGACGACTGATTGGCCGCGGTTTGGGTAACGGATTCTAAAAGGGCGATCGCGCTTTGGTAATCTTTTTGTTTCAAAGCAGCTAACCCAGCCTCTAGAGAGTCTTTCACAGATGAATCCGCCGAATTTTGATTGTTTGGAGATGCCATGACTGTGCTTGCGATCGCGTCTTGTCTAAGATAGCTTGGCTGGTCGATCGATTACGGTTTTAACTCACATTTTGTACCATTGTCAGCAACAGGCAAGATGCCTGTTCCACAAAAGATAAATTTTCTCGCTTCACAGGCATCTTGCCTGTTCACAAAAGCTGATTGAGAAGGGTGCAATATCTCAGTTTTAACATATGCCCTAAATGCGATCGCCCCTAATTGATATCTATGCCCAATTTCAATCCCCCATTGGTATAATAAATTAACACCTCACCTGCACACTTATGCCAATAGACGACGAAGATTTTGAAAGCGAATCTATTAGCGGCGATCGCAAACTGGAACTTTTTACCGACAGATACGAATTTACCCGCCGATTTGCCTTTTATTTAAACGAAGACCCCGCGCGCCAACAAATTTTGTATTTTTACGGAGATGGAGGCAACGGCAAGTCTTTGCTGCTACAACACTTGCAGTTTCACTGCTGCAAAAGATTTTCGCCGCAGGTGTGGAAACAATTGCACGACATCCCAGAATCACAAGCCGCCCAAGTTGCTGATTTTGTCCGCTATGCTGAACCTAAGACCTACACTCCCATACCCGCAGTCAGACACGATTTCGGATTGATACCGATTAAAGAAGATAAACCGCAAGATAGATTTTACGGCTTGCTGATGCTGCGCCGAAATCTGGCAGCAGCAACTAAGAAATATAAATTTAAATTTCCCAATTATGACTTTGCTTGCTTTTGGTATTTGCTGAACAAAGGCGAATCACAGGCAACTCTCAACCAACTTTTCCCCGATGATGTGGCGGAATTGGTGGTACCTATAATTGAAACTTTTGCAGATTTTCCGGTGGTGGCGCAAGCGGTGGCGGTGCTCAAAGGGATAGATAAATTGGGCGGGATTAAGCGGGCGATGAAATTAATTCAAAATCGCTTGGGCGTCAGCGATGAAAAGGCGGAGGAAATTCGCCGTCTAGATATTGATACTGAGTTAACCGACTATTTGCCGAAATTGTTTGCTGGGGATTTGAATGCGACAATGGCTGGCAAGAATAAACCCGATCGCCTCGTGATGCTGTTCGATACTCACGAGAAAATGTGGGATGAAAAACGCAATTCTCAAGGCGCAACTTTTTGGTATCAAGATGAGTGGTTTCGGCGGTTGTTGAGGGCATTGGATTACAAATTGGGGATTGTAGTTGTTGTGGCGGGGCGAGAGTGTCCGGTGACGCAATTGCGGTGGCCGAATGCGTCAAGGTTTCCGATTCCCGCAGATTATATAGATGCACAATTGGTGTGGCATTTGTCGCCGGATGATGCGAGGGATTACTTGCACAAAGTGAAGATTGACAAGGCAGATTTTGCAGATGCTGTAATTAAATATGCCAGCGTCAATCCCGCTGATAATTTGGAGAATTTGCAGGTACATCCGTTTTATTTGGGTTTGTGCGCGGATGCGGTGCTGGCAGAAAGAAGGCGGGGAATTGAGTTGCTGGCGTCGGATTTTGCGCGGATTCCGAAGTTGGAAAACAAGACTGCGGAATTAACGGATCGGTTGCTGAGTTATGTCGATCGCGAAGTGCGATCGGCCGTGCATTCGCTGAGTGCTGGCCGCGCTTTTGATGAGGATTTGTACGTAAAATTGGGATCGGGTTGCCACTTCCAGGCAAGCAGTGCAAATTTTGAGATGTTGACGAGTTTTTCCTTTGTGTGGAAATCGCAGAAGCGGGGGGATAACTGGTATCGGATTCACGATTTATTGCGGCGTTTGGATGCCGATCGGGATCATCCGAAAACTCGCAGGGCTCATGAGGTTTTAGAGGGGCATTATCGAGAAGTGGGGAATGCGGCGGAGGCAATTTTTCATGCTAATCGCTTGGATTGGCAGCGGGGTGTAGAAGAATGGAAAGAGGTGTTTGATGAAGCTTTGAGAAAGAGTCGCTATAAGGAATGCGAGGCGCTGCTGGAAGTTAGAGATGAGTTGTGGATTAAAAGTGATTATTGGCTTGGTAGAGTTTCGCGATCGGAGGGAAATTACTATGCTTGGTTGGCTCGATATGTAGAGGCAAAACAAGAATATTTAGAGGCAGTTGCAGCCTATAATTCTGCTTTACTTATTGCACCGGATGATATCAATGCTCTCAACAACAAAGGGAATGCGCTGCAAAGTCTGGGTGATTTGCAAGCAAAGCTAAGTGAATTTGAGGCTGCAAAACAGTCTTACTTTGATGCGATCGCTGCCTTGAATTCTGCTTTACTTATTGTACCAGATGATATCGACGTTTTCAAGAACAAAGGGATTGCGCTGAAATGTCTGGGTAAGTTACAGGCAAAGCTAAGTGAATTTGAGGCTGCAAAACTTTCTTACTCAGAGGCAATCGCAGCCTATAATGCTGCTTTACTTATTGCACCAGATTATATCAATGCTCTCAACAACAAAGGGAATGCGCTGCGAGGTCTCGGTGATTTGCAAGCACGGCTAAGTGAATTTGAGGCTGCAAAACAGTCTTACTTTGATGCGATCGCTGCCTTGAATTCTGCTTTACTTATTGCACCGGATGCTATCTGTGTTCTCAACAACAAAGGGAATGCGCTGCGAGGTCTCGGTGAATTACAAGCACAGCTAAGTGAATTTGAGGCTGCAAAACAGTCTTACTTTGAGGCGATCGCTGCCTGTAATTCTTCTTTACTTATTGCACCGGATGATATCTGTGCTCCCAACAACAAAGGGAAGGCGCTGTTAAGTCTGGGTGATTTGCAAGCAAAGCTAAGTGAATTTGAGGGGGCAAAACAGTCTTACTTTGAGGCAATCGCTGCCTTGAATTCTGTTTTACTTATTGCACCGGATGATATTGGTGTTCTCAACAACAAAGGGATTGCGCTGCAAAGTCTGGGTGGTTTGCAAGCAAGGCTAAGTGAATTTGAGGCGGCAAAACAGTCTTGCTCAGATGCGATCGCTGCCTTTAATTCTGCTTTACTTATTGCACCGGATGATAACTATGCTCTCAACAACAAAGGGAATGCGCTGATAAGACTGGGTAGTTTGCAAGCAAAATTATCTGATCGACAGGAAGCACTCAAAAATTGGCAAGAAGCACTGGAAATGTTTAATCGATCTTTAGCCATTGCTCCTAATGGTGATTCAATTCGCAATAGGCGCGATGCACTGCAAAAATTTCTCGCTAATTTGGGTGACGATACTGTCACCAGTTACCTCGATCGCAAGGAGTAAAGACGCGGCATTAAGGAGAAAAACCTGTCGAGTTAACTTACACCGAAAGTTCACAGGATTTACGCACTCCGACAAAGAAACCGGGTTTTTGGCCGAATCTACGAATCACAACCAAGTATTCTGGAAAAAACCCGGTTTCTGGCCATTCGCTCGTCAGCCTTCAAAGAAACCGGGTTTTTGGCCGAATCTACGCATCACAACCAAGTATTCTGGAAAAAACCCGGTTTCTGGCTACCCGCGCGTCCTCAAAGAAACCGGGTTTTTAGCCGAATCTACGAATCACAACGAATATTATCTAAAAAACCCGGTTTCTGGGCCCCATACGTCAGTCCTAAGACTTGACGCTTAAGTTGACGGCGCATAATTCTTGCTCTTTTCCGATTCTAAGTATTGCTTGTAAGCCACTTCATCGCCACCAAAAGAATCGATCGATACCTGTCGTTTCGGCATCGATTTCAGAGGAGCGTCGATCGGGCTATACCGACAGTAACACATCACAATTACATCATAATCGCTCATCGGAGTTGGAATATCAGGCGTATATGTTTGCACCCGTACAACTTCCCAATCGCTGACGCGATAATGAGTATTGTGCGCGTGCTCGTTTGGATCGTGTTCTGACTCCACCCGCACAAATTCTACAGGGCGATATCCCGGTTCAGGAATCGGTTCCTCAGAAGAATCCCAGTTTTCTGCAATGATAAAAGTTAGAGCTTGGCTGTGTTGGAGTTTTCTCTGTCTCCAGCCTTCATCTTCACCTGACTCAGCTTGAAAAACAATGTATTTTTGCATTACTCTTCCTCCTTTTCTTCGAGATAGTTGGGAAATTCTGTTTTCCCTTTGAACACGCAATCAACTTCAAAAATGTACTTATTTTCGATTTCCTCAATGTCGATCAGTTTCCAGCCATACTTCTTTTGCATATCCCGGCATTTCTGCGGGTTGGTGGCGCTATGTCGAGAAATATCCCTATCTGAATCGTAGCGCAGCCACCTATTTGGATCGTTATTTGTCATTATTGATATAGCTCCTGTGTTGGCTCTACAACATAGGAAAAGTCGTCTTGGCTCGGTGTTTGCAGCACTGTGTCAAGGCGCATCTTTAGAGTTGATTTATTTTATGATAATGCCAAATCATGCTTTAATACCCTCTTTATTCCAAGGCTTTCACTGTTGTAGGATTGACGGACTCCGACCAAAGAAACCGGGTTTTTGGCCGAATCTGCGAATCACAACCAAGTATTCTCGTAAAAACCCGGCTTCTAGCCACCCATGCGTCATTCCTCAAAGAAACCGGGTTTTTGGTCGAATCTGTGCCTCACAACGCAGTATTCAAGGGAAAAACCCGGTTTCTCGGCCCCATGCGTAAGCCCTAAAAAAACTTAACCTTGCAGCTTACCGCCCAGATTTTCTCGGCGATGCACTGTCAGCCCGCTTCCGACGGATCAGCACGCTCATCACCTGCTTCGGATTAGCCGCACGCTGTACGGGACTCCAATCGCCCACTTCTGCAAATCCCAGCCGGTACAAAGTGAGTATGGTTTCCCTGACACCCGATTGCGAACCGACAACCGTTAACAGCACCACTTCCTGTTCGCATACTGCTGCTGAGTCGTCATTTGGCCGATCGTCCAAGTTGTCGTCAGGCAAGAATTCCTGTGACATATTATGTTCTCCTGGTTTTGGGTTTTCTAGGGAAACCCAAAAACCCAGCCGCCCCGCATTTCAACGCATAGCAGGGCGGCTACAGAGAATGTTAAGATTCTCGGAGCCTCCAGACTGCTGTGATCAGTTTGGCGGTTATGCTGTCCATTGCTGTTAGCGCAGCTTTGGGCAGTGCAACTAGATTTTTGGGCGACGCGGGCTGCCTCCTGTGCAAGCAAAGCAACCTCTCAATTCACAGCGTAGCCGCATAGGGGGCCAGCCGTCAACCGATTTTAGATTTTAGATTTTGGATCTTAGATTTTGGATTTATTCGTTACCAGCGTCAGCGGCTGGAAACCAGTTAGTTGGGCCGAAATGCTAAATTAAAAGTAATGTTGCTTTAGTACAACCATGTCCAAACGACTCACCATTGCCCAAGCACAGCAGCAGCTTCCAAACCTACCCCAAGAACTTATCAATGAGCCTATCATCATCACTCAAGATGGGGTTCCCGTTATGGCTGCAATGAGCTACACGCATTTGACTGAACTGTTAGAAACCTTAGATATTCTCACCGATACAGAATTCGTTGCCAAATTGCGGCAAAGCATCACCCAAGCACGCCAAGGCGAAACTATTTCCTGGGAAAATGCCAAAGCAAAATTGGGACTATGAATCACGAAGAAAATGCGATCGAATATGAGATCCAGCTTACGCCACTGGCACTGGAAATGTTGGAGGCAGTCAAAGATCGACGAGAACAGGAAAAATTGCGCGATCGCATCGATCAACTAAAATTTGAACCACAAAAGCAAGGCAAAGCCCTTGTAGATAACCTATCAGGATTTCGCAGCATCCGAGCTGTTGGACAGCGCTATCGTATAGTTTATCAAGTCGAACAAGATCGAGTTCTAGTTGTTGTCGTGGGACTAGGGAGACGTAAAGATGGTGACAAAAAAGACATTTACACCATCTTAGAAAAACTGTTAGAGCCGTGATTGTAACTTCTTCTATCCGGCATATTTAAGCCGAATAAATATCATTTGTATGGACACAACAGTGTTGTGTCCTTTGCCTAGGGTAATCTCAATCTTCGCTAACAGCCAAACCAGAAACCACAGGGGCGATCGCATTTAACTTCAAAACAGGGTGATCCCCTTCCACCTGTCGGCAATTCCACTCATTTCTAAACAGCAAAACTGGCCTTCCCCAAGTATCTTTCACCGTCACCGTATTAAACAGCCGCCCAACTTTTTCCAGCGCCTCCCAACCGCCGTCAACCCAACGAGCTACACTGTAAGGCAACATATCGATCGTCGTTTCCACATTATATTCCGACTGCATTCTGAACTGCACCACCTCAAATTGCAACTGTCCGACTGCCGCCAAAATTGGCTCGCGTTTCGACTCATCAACCGAGTACATAATTTGCACTGCGCCTTCTTCCTGCAACTCCGAAACGCCCTTGCGGAACTGCTTAAACTTAGAAGGATTGGGATTTCTCAAAAAAGCAAAAAGTTCGGGAGAAAAACAGGGAATCCCTTCATATTCCAGTTTTTGCCCGGTGTAAATAGTATCCCCGATCGCAAATACCCCCGGATTGTTCAAACCGATCACGTCGCCCGGATACGCAACCTCGATCGACTCCCGATCCTGAGCAAATAACTTTTGAGGCCTTGACAAACGCACCGTTTTACCAGTCCGAGCGTGAGTCACGTTCATGTCCTTTTCAAACTTGCCCGTACAAACCCGAATAAACGCCACCCGATCGCGGTGTCTCGGGTCCATATTCGCTTGCAATTTAAACACAAACCCCGTAAAATCTTCATAAGTTGGTGGCAAATCTCCGGCGCTGCTCTTGCGGGCGATCGGCTTCATAGCGTAATCTAAAAACGCATCTAAAAACAATTCGACCCCAAAATTGCTCATCGCGCTGCCAAAGAAAACAGGCGTCATTTTGCCAGCCCGAACTAAATCTAAATCGAGTTCAGTTCCCAACTCATCCAGCAGTTCTAACTCTTCTTTGAGCTGATAGTAAAGGTCTTGTTCCAACAAATCTTCAATGCGCGGATCGCCCAATTCGATGACGGTATCAACAGCAGCGCGAGAACCGTGTTTAGTCCGCTCGAATAAGTGAATTTTGCGCCCTCTGCGATCGAAAACACCTTTAAAGCGATCGCCCGTACCTATGGGCCAATTTACCGGATAAGTCTGCAACCCCAATTCCTTCTCAATTTCGTCCAACAAATCCAAAGGTTCTCTGCTAGGGCGATCGAGCTTATTAAAGAAAGTAAAAATAGGCAAACTTCGCAGCTTACAAACTTCAAATAACTTGCGAGTTTGCGGTTCCAAACCCTTAGCAGCATCCTCAAGCATCACCGCATTGTCAGCCGCCGCCAGAGTGCGATAAGTATCTTCGCTAAAATCTTGGTGTCCCGGAGTATCGAGCAGATTAATGTGATAATTTTGATACTCAAACTGCAAAACAGTAGAAGTAATAGAAATTCCCCGCTGCTGTTCCATCGCCATCCAGTCAGAAGTAGCGTGTCGCTGAGCCCGCCGCGCTTTGACAGAACCTGCTTCGTGAATTGCACCTCCGTACAGCAGCAGCTTTTCTGTCAAAGTAGTTTTCCCCGCGTCGGGGTGCGAGATAATAGCAAAGTTGCGCCGGCGCTCAACAGCAGTTAGCAGTTCAGTTTCGAGTTCAGTTGTCATTACAAATTAGGTAGGGGAATCATCACCCGATCGCCATTATAGCCTGTGCTAGAGTGGCTATTAAAGGTAAAATTATCAGTAAAGTCAAGGAAGAAAAGTAATATGTACGACTCCGACAAGCGGAAGCTGCTATCACTGGTGTGTCACGGGGCAATTTTTTTCAGTACGTTAGTGTTCTCGATCGGAGCGCCGATCGCTGTATTGTTAGTATCAGATGACCCAGTGGTCAAAGAAAACGCCACAGAAGCGATCAATTTTCACCTTAATGTATGGCTGTACAGCACCGTGATTGTGGTGTTAACTGTCGTCACTTTCGGTCTGGCCGGCTTTATCCTGGTTCCCCTAGGTTATCTGCTGCATTGGGGACTGACAATAATGGCTATCCTCCACGTTTTGCAAGATCCTAACCAACCTTACCGCTACCCTTTTATTTTCCGAATAGTTTAGACAGTAAATCGCGCTTTAGCATCGATTTCAACAACCCGATTTCTTGATGAAAGCGGGTTTTTAATTGTTTTATAGCAGAAGGAAGAAGAGAAATGGAAGTCGGAAAAAGGAACAGGTAATAATAGCAATGGTTTCAGCGCTCGAAAATGTCCTAACCGTCGGGCGCGGTTGCTATATAAACTTGCGAAAAAATCATCGTAAGGTGCGCCGAATAGTACCCTACATTTAAAAGTTGTGCGTAATATCAAATCCGTTAGCTTCGGAATGATATAAACGGAGGACACGGCAGTGCCGTGTCCCTACAATTAATGGGTAGGGACACGGCACTGCCGTGTCCTCGGTATCATTCCGATGCAACCGGAAACGATATAAATCCCGAGTTTTTGAAACGCAATGCCCAATGCCCAATGCCCAATGCCCAATGCCCAATGCCCAATTCCCAATTCCCATTCCTAACTTTCATCGCATTTCAGCAACTCTCGCAGTCTCTGTCGGCGGCATAACCACCTCTTTAGCATTCAACTTTTGATTCAACTCGCGAATCCGGCGCGACAGCAAGCGAATAATATTAACAGCAATTCCCGGCGTTTCATCAATAGCATCATAGAGCTGCATTTGAGTCAGCATCAAACACTCAGATTGTTCGACAGTGGAAATAGAAGCCGATCGAGGTTCCGCATCAAACAGCGACATTTCCCCGAAACAAGCCCCCGCTTTCAACTGTGCCAAATCCCGATCGCCTATATGAACCCGCACCGTTCCCGATACCAAAATATAGAGCGATCGACCTTCTTGTCCTTCCGTAAAAATCCTGTGCTTGGAAGGAAACGAAAGTTCATCCATTACCGATGCTAGACGCACGAGAAAATCATCCCGCAGTTCCTTAAAAATCGGAACTTCCCTGACAAACAATAGGCGTTCGACGCTAGTTAACATAATGCGATGCAGTGATTAATTTAAAGGGGAAGGGGAAGGGGAAGGGGAAGAAAAACTGTTAACTGTTAACTGTTGACTGTTAACTGTTAACTGTTGACTGTTAACTGTTGACTGACAACTGACAACTGACAACTGACAACTGACAACTTACTAATGTTACCTTTTTCCCCCAGCACCCAACTCTGCCATCATCTCTTCAACTTGAGCTGATACCAAATTATCGGGGTCATCTTGCAGCCTCGGCAACAATTCAAGCAAAGCCCGAGGCGAGGCTATTTTCAAATAGGCTAACACTGCTTCGCGGACAAACCCCGTCGGGTGTTGCAGGCAGACGAGAGTTTGTTGAGCGGTAAGGCTCCAGCGCGCTTCCCTAGCAAAGTGAAAGCAGCAGGCCAAAGCCCAATCCGAAAGGAAGTGGCGCAATTCTAGCAAGCGGCGCAAACGATCGCTAGGGGCTAGAGGTTTGTAAACCATCAATTCGGAGAGGTTGCTCAATTTTTCTCTTTCCGAGTGCTGATCGAACAAATTGAGGAGCGATCGCTTCTTAGCTATATCCACAGTATTGTCGAGAATCTCCAATCCCCTAGCCACCAAAGAAGGTTGACCCGAAGCGATGTTAAAAGCAGCGGCTTGTACAGTGTCCAGCGGATAAAGAAACTTCATCAGCAAAAAACACCGCTCCGTAGCATCAGCTTCCAACCCCATCAGAGCCCGCTGCAACAATTGAGCCGTATCGTTTCCAGGTGCTCCGGTGCTGGTGGCATCTCGATCGGAGAAATTGCCGTAGGTTGTCACCCCAGACAAATCTACCAGACCTGCATAAATTTGACCGATAAACATTAACTCCTGTTCGATGAGAGTTTCCAAGCCGCTGCGGCCGATGCGGTCTAGAATTCCTTCTATCCCCGCTTCCGAAGGCATTTTCAACAGGATGCGGAGGATATTGCGCCTCGTAGTTCCCCAAGCCGTCATCAGATTGCTGACCAAAATGTCGATCGCCTCCACAGTCCCAATTTGACCCAGAGCCGTCCAAGCTTGCAACCTGACCAAATCCGGCTTGTGGATGTCCTCAGCCAAATACACGAGCAAAGGAATGGCGTCGTTGTGAAGTTTGACTATAGCCTGCAAAGCCGCTTCCCTAGTCGATTTGTAACCGAGTCCGCGCAGCAGCGAAGGATAATATTCTTCCGAATGAGTAGACGAAATCACGTCTAACAGAGCGCAGCGCACTCGCAGAGATTCATCTTGCAACAGATTGGGGATGTACAGCCGCAGCCCTTGCAAATAATCAGCTTCTCCCAGAGCCCGCGTCCCCATAACGCGTTCCCGCTCTTGCTTGTGCGTCAGCATTTGCCGCAGCGTGTTAGTAGCCTCTGCCTTTTGCTGGCGATCGCCCCTTCTCATAATTAAAGCAGCAGCCGTACCCCGTACCACCGGATCGACGATCGGCTGCAAGTAAGGCCGCAAGCTATCGATATTCGGTTCAGCTTCCGTCAGCCAGATGTAGCGCAAAGCCAAGGCCAGCACCTCCGGCGGCAAGGATTGCTCCGAGAGTGCGCGGACAGCTTCTAAATATGCGGGATTCGGGTGTTGCAGCATAGTTTCCAAGCTCTGGCGCTGCAAAACTGCCGGCAGCGAATCCAGGATGGGAGCCAGAACTTCTCCGACATTTTTGGGGTCAATTTGAGTCAGGAGTTCGATGCAAGCGCGCTTTTCATCTTCGCCCCCCGGCTTTTGTAGAGTTTCCACCACTGCGCGCTTGAGAGCTTTGAGGTCAACGTCGGTGACGCCCAAGCGTCCGCGTTCCGCACTTTTGACCAACAAACCCACGTATTGAGAGCGGATCAGCCACACCACAAACACCCACACCAGCGCCAATATTACGATCGCCCCAATAAATACCAAGCTTTGCTGGTCGTGAAATGCCTTTTCGTTTTGGTGGGGGAGTATCTTGTCTGTCACCCACAGCATAATCAGGATGCCGACTCCTGTAGCTCCGCAGGACAAAGGTTCGCCCACACCGTTGACCAGAGTTTGAATGCCCGATCGAATATTGTCGGGAATCGGTTGGAATAAAACCGGGCTAACGGTTTCCAACAGCGTGTAGTGCAGCAGTTCGTCTAAAAATCTCAGCAATATCAGTCCGATGAACACAGATACTAGCTGGCCGAGGGATGCTCCTATGGTCAGCACCCCGAGTATCGCGATACCGGCCGGCAAAATCACCGCCGTCACGAATACACCGATTCTTTCTACCAACCGGCTCGAAGCGAACCACTGAGTCGCCACTTGAAACAGGCCTTGTATGCCTTCGTAAATGCCCAGGAAGCTAGCTATCCAGCTCGCACCGTCCCCCGGGTTTTGGTATTCTAGCTGGCTGTAGAATTGGAAATCTACCAGGACATAGAGGACTTCTGCGAGGACGAAGAAACTGACTAGAGGTACGGCGTATTTTTGCAGCGGGCCTGTAACTTTGCGGGCGGTAAATTCTTGTTGGTCCTCGTCTTCGTCGTCATCCGTCCAGTGAGCTGTTTCCGGGAATGCTTGGCGGTATTTTTCCGTGAGGTAGTACAGCAACACCGAGCCTGTCGCCACCATCAACCCCGATATCAGGGTAACGTTTTTGAGTCCGACTACGTGCAGCAAAACAGGGAGAGAAAATCCGCTGACTACTCCAGCTACTAGATAGCCGCTGCTGACTAGCGGATAGGTGCGCTTGATTTCTCTAATATTAAACAGTTGGTTGGAAGTGATGGAAGTGTTGAGATCGTTCAAGACATAGCAAGCTTCCACCCACAGCCACATCAAAAAAATAGTAATAAAAGCGATGCTGATGCCAGCTATCTTAGTATTTTCGTAGCCGATGCCGAATCGAAACAAAAATAGCGGTACCGACATCATTCCCAGAACAACTACGACGGTGCGCCTCAGCGGCAGAATTTTTTGCAGCCACGAGTAGACAAATCCCAAGCCAGAACCGATAAACGCGCTGGCTATGTAGATAAAGGGCATTTTGTCGGCACCGTACTCGTCTAAAAACAGACCTACCGTGCTGAGTTCCAGCCAGATCAGCCCGACGGAGGTTAGAGTGTAGACGAGGAACATCAGTACGGTTCGCTCTACTTCTTCCGATCGCAGGTTGAGCGATCGCAGCACTCCTTGTCTTACTCCCGCCGAACCGCTGATTTGAAAATTGTCCATGCAGCGTTGATTTCCCTGTGTGGTAGCTTATTCCTGACGAACGAGAGGAAGTCATCAGCTATCAGTCACCAGTTTATGACTGATGACTGATAGCTGATGACTATTTATACTTTCTTCGGCGACAGCAGCATCATCATACTGCGTCCTTCTTTTTTCGGGGCTTGCTGCACTTCTGCGATTTCCTGCAAATCTGTGGCCATGCGCTTGAGCAAGTCCTCTGCTAGGTTGCTGTGTTGGATTTCCCGACCTCTGAACATGATCGTGGCTTTTACTTTGTCCCCGGATTTGATAAAGCGGTCTGCTAGTTTGAGGCGCACTTGGTAGTCGTGTTCTTCAATTTTGTAGCGCATCTTCACTTCCTTGACGTCAGCAGTGTGCTGCTTCCGCTTAGCTTCTCGCGCTTTCTTTTCCTGCTCGAATTTGTACTTCCCGTAGTCCATTACCCGGCATACGGGCGGGTCAGCTTTGTCGCTGACAAGTACGAGGTCGAGTTCTTTTTCTTCTGCAACGCGCAGCGCTTCAGCAGGCGTCAATATCCCAAGTTGCGCGCCGTCGGTATCGATCACCCGGATTTTGGGGTATCGAATGTTTTCGTTGATCTGGGGTAGGTTGCGATTTTGTCTTCTTTCAATCACAGGCATGAATGGTTTTACAAGCAGTAGTTTAATGGTGAAGCTTCTTGATAGTTACAGGTTTGACCGACCAATATTTCACTTGTCCGATCGAACTGTTTTGTAAGGTGTTACCCTTACCGGACGTACTACCGCGCCTTGTCTCCCTTCAGCTTCATCGTTGGGGAATATTTGGACGATCGTAAATGAATTCTTACAATACTTGCTATTCTACTCAGTCTGGCTGAGTTTCTGCGTAGTTTTATTTTAACTTCACACACGATCGCCCGCCAAGAAAGCCCGCCCGACGACAAAACGGTCCAAAATTCATGCTCAATGGTTAAGGATGAGGTAAAACGGCTTTTGCTACCCCAGAAAGCCCCGTCTGGCAAGTCCCCCAAGTCGCCTGATTTGCCTTGTAGAATTAGTATAAGCAAGTGTAAATTTATGTTGCGAACTGAGGCAAAATTGACAAATTCTCTGCAATGGCACCAACGGGTGGGAAGCCAACGAGACTGGATGTGGCGGGGTTGGCAAACTCGCTACACTTATTTGCGGCCGAATAGGGTACGAAAGGGCGGCGCGATCGAATTTCAAGATTCTGCGGCCGAACCTATTGCCCCGCGCGCATCGGGAACGCCAATTATTTTACTGCACGGGTTTGGAGCTTCGATCGGCCACTGGCGGCAAAATCTCGCCCCACTCGCCGAAAACCACACGGTTTACGCTTTGGATTTGTTGGGGTTTGGCGCTTCCCAAAAAGCTCCGGTCAACTATTCTGTGTCTTTGTGGGTCGATCAAGTTTATGATTTTTGGTTGACTTTTATCAGAAAGCCCGTGGTATTGGCAGGAAACTCGATCGGTTCGCTGATTTGTCTGGCCGCCGCGGCTGCTCACCCGGACATGGTGGCCGGCACGGTGATGATTAGCCTCCCAGACCCCTCTGTGCGAGCCGAAGCCGTGCCCGGATGGCTGCTCCCGGCGGTTCTCGCGGTTGAAAATTTGTTTGTTTCCCCGATCGTACTCAGGCCTCTGTTTTATTTTGCCCGCAAGCCTTCCTTTGTCCGCCGCTGGGTTGCCTTTGCCTACGCCAACCCCGAAGCTGTTACCGACGAATTAGTGGAAATTCTAGCAGGGCCTGCGACCGATCGGGGAGCCGGCCGCGCCTTCTGCGCTTTATTTAAAGCTGTCGGCAGCGCACAAGTCGGTTCCGGTGTCAAGAGTGTGATGCGAAATTTAACAATCCCGATGCTGTTAATTTGGGGCAAACAAGACCGGATGATTCCCCCTCGGTTCGCCCGCCCCCACCAATTTGTCGAATGCAATCCCAATTGTGTAGAGCTAGTTGAGTTAGACAATGCGGGCCACTGTCCCCAGGATGAATGC
The DNA here is from genome assembly GCF_036700565.1 of Microcoleus pseudofavosus SVA1_A4. Taxonomy (NCBI): domain Bacteria; kingdom Bacillati; phylum Cyanobacteriota; class Cyanophyceae; order Oscillatoriales; family Microcoleaceae; genus Microcoleus; species Microcoleus pseudofavosus. The sequence goes on along the minus strand of NZ_JAUBPE010000010.1, from coordinate 109,966 downwards.
CCGGAACAAGTAAATGAAGCAATTTTGAACTGGTTGGGCCGGAATTTTGCACCTGTGGGCGAGAGCGAATTGCAGCGCTGTTGATTAGACACGGGGCGGTGCGTTGCTGACAAAAATAACTTGCGGGTATCGATCCCGCTCAAAAATAAAGTTGTTAGAATTCGATCGCACCGGTGGTATGGTATTACAAAACTCTTGAACTAACCTAAACAACTTTTGTACTCTGTGCGACTTTTGCGAGAAAGTAAGTCTCCGTCTTTCTGTGATGTCATGTATCTACTTTTATTTAGGGTCGCTTTTTTCAAAAAGTCAGAGATTGACACAATCACCAAGGTAGTGTATCTTCTCTAACTGGTAGTACACATACAAGTTATGCAGTTAGTCGAAAGGCAAGTCATCAAACCAAATCACAGGTTTTATCCAGAAGCCGATCGATTGTCTTTGCTGTCTGTAAAAACTTTACAACTGCGATAACTATATCTACCTAGGGTCAAAAATCTACGGTCAAAACTTTTTCCCAGGTCAACCAACCAATGCTCTGGCTGTCGATCGTACACTCAAAAAGAGTTTTAATGACAAAGCATTGCCCGCTCTCGGAAACACAAAACACTCTCCGGTTACTGCAGACAGCATGGACTAGCTACCATAGTGTCACATTGGCGGGCGCGATCGCTCAACTAAGTTTCAAGCAGCCCAGAAAATCCCTGACTATAAAAAATCCAGAAAAAAAGAGAGCAGGGGCGCTATGTACTTGTATTTAACTCTCAAGCTGTCAGCAAAAACGCTTGTCCAAAAGAATATGCCAGTTTGTCTGGGACTAATATTTGGCAGCCCTCAAAAGTCACGTCAATCTTGGAAATCCGGATTGTTTCCGAGATAGGTTGTTAAGTAATCGAGGTGGTATATGAAAAGTTAGAACAAAACCTAACTGTCAAGCGGATTATTACCCTTGCCGTAACGAGCTTCGCCAATATTAAAGAGCGCTCAAACCTCTCCCTTGAAGCTCCGTAAAATTCTACCTTCTAACTCGTACCTTCTAGCTTATTGAAACACCTTGTTTCTTGCTCATAAAAATAAATACCTTCCCTTGTACCAACAATCTTTCAGTCAGCTTATAACCGATCGCCCCCAAGTATACGGGCAAGTTCAAAAATGCCAGAATCTGGCATTTTGGAGCCTGTTAGCGCATAAAAAAGTCAATTTAGCCAACAACTGACGGTCGGAAGCCCCCGGTCGGCTGGCGGCTAACTGCTGAAAGCCGATCGAGCAAGCAGCGCCCTTCCAGCTTTTGGCAGTAACGCAAACGAGGAAAAAACTGTCGTGAAATTCCACTGGCTACTACCGAGTTTCTTAAGTGTATTTTTGCTCGCCGGAGCCGCCGAAGCAGCGAGACTGCAATCTTGGCGGTTTGATGCTTCAGAGAACCGGCTCTACATTAAAACAGACGGGGGAGTGCAACCCAAGGCTCAACTGATTTTCAACCCCACGCGGTTGGTAATCGACTTGCCGGGGACAAGTCTGGGTCGTCCCTCGGTCAGCAAACCGCTCTCAGGGGCGATCGAATCGGTGCGGGTAGGGCAGTTTGACGACGATACGACCAGAATTGTGGTCGAGATCAGAGACGGGTTTACTCTAGACCCCCAGCAAGTAAAATTCCGGGGGATTTCTCCGAGCGAGTGGACAGTGGATTTGCCGGCGCCGGTGCGGGGAGAAACTCAAAATCCGATTTCAGAGCCTGGGGGAGAAAGGTTATCGGTTGAACCTTCGGCACCCCAAGCCCAGTTGGCCGAGGCGACGGTAGTTCAGAGCGTTCAGGTGACGGCGGACGGTTTGTTAGTCCGCACTGCGGGCGGCAGCCCCCAAATTAATTTTCAACAAAGTCGGGCCGGGGACATCGCCACTCTCGATATAGAAGGAGCTACTTTAGCTCCTGGCCTCAGCAGCCAACAGCCTCAAACGAACGGCAAGCACGGGGTTGACAAGATTGAAGTCCGGCAACTGCCAACAGACCCGCCCGTTACCCGCGTGACTTTGCGGATGAAGAATTCTAATACTCAGTGGCGGGCCTCTGCGAGCAATTTGGGCGGGGTTGTGCTATTGCCAGGGGGCGCGAGGCAGCCAGCCCCGAGCCGCCCCCTACCTGTAGCTGTTCCTGAGAGACAAGCTCAAGGAAATTTAGCGAGAGTTCAGTCAATTGATTTAAGCAGTAACGGCACGCAACTGGTGGTGAGAACTGACCGCCAAGTCTCTTATACCAGCGGGTGGGATCAGGCTTCGAGAGCTTACTGGATCAGAATCGCCTCTAGTTCCCTGGCGGGGCAAATTCCTCAGCTCGATGCCAACAGTCCTGTATCGTTTACGGCCAGCCAAGAAGACGCGGAGACTGTGGTGATTTGGGTGCAGCCGCGATCGGGGGTAGAGGTAGGCAGGGTGACGAGACCGAGCCAGCAGTTGCTGTCTTTGCAGTTGCGATCGAATGCTAGCGCGCAGCAGCCTTTGACTCGCACTCCCAATTTGCAGCCTTTGCCGACAAGGACTGTCGGGGCGGGCGATTTGCCCCAAGTTTCTAACCGCCGCGTTGTGGTAGCGATCGATCCCGGCCACGGCGGCCGCGATCCGGGGGCAGTGGGGATTCAGGGCATTCAGGAGAAGGAGATTGTTTTGGATATCTCGTTTCAGGTGGCGAGGCTGCTGGAACAGCAGGGGGTGCAGGCGGTGATGACTCGGACTGACGACAGCGAAATCGACCTGGAACCGAGAGTTTCTTTGGCGGAACGGGTGAATGCTACTTTGTTTGTCAGCATTCACGCTAATTCGATTAATATGAGTCGGCCGGATGTGAGCGGGATTGAGACTTATTATTTCGGTAGCGGGGAAGATTTGGCCCGAGTGATTCACGGCAGTGTTTTGCAGGGGACGGGGGCGGATGACCGCCGGGTGCGTCAGGCGAGATTTTACGTTTTGAGGAAGACTTCTATGCCTTCTGTTTTGGTGGAGGTGGGTTTTGTCACGGGTGCCGAGGATGCTGCTAGGCTTTCTGACCCAGCTTACCGCAGTCAAATGGCGGCTTCGATCGCTCGCGGCATTTTGCTTTATCTTCAACAAAGATAATATTCGGGCATTGGGCATTGGGCATTGGGCATCGGGCATGGGGCATTGGGCATCGGTAACTAATGACAACAGCCAACAGCTAACAGTGAACAGTGAACAGTCAACAGTTAACAGTCAACAGTTAACAGTCAACAGTTAACAGTCAACAGACAACTAACTATTAACAAATGACAACAGACTCTAGACAACAAAGAATCGGTATTTTTGACAGCGGCGTGGGCGGTTTGACTGTTTTGACCCAGTTGTATCGACAATTGCCCAACGAATCGATACTTTATTTTGGAGATACGGCGAGGCTGCCTTACGGCACTCGCGCGGCGTCGGAAATTGTGCATTTTGTCCGCGAAATTATGGCCTGGCTGATGGAACAGGATGTGAAAATGGTCATTATGGCCTGCAACACCAGTTCTGCTTTGGCGATGGAGATGGTGCAGGCTGAGTTTGATATTCCGGTGCTGGGAGTAATTCTGCCGGGGGCGCAGGCTGCGGTGCAGCAAGGCAAGCGGATCGGGGTCATCGCAACTCCTGCTACGGCTGCTAGCAATGCTTATCGAAATGCGATTTTGGAAATGGACGATTCTTGTCGGGTTTGGCAGGTTAGCTGTCCGGCTTTTGTGCCGCTGGTGGAGCAAAACCGGATTCACGATCCTTATACTTCTGAGGTGGCGCGGGAATATTTGGCTCCTTTGATTCAGCAGCGCATCGATACGCTGATTTATGGCTGCACTCATTATCCGCTGTTGGCTCCGGTACTGCGCTCGCTTTTGCCTGCTGGGGTGATATCGATCGATCCTGCGGTGCGGGTGGTGGCTGCTGCTGCTAGAGAATTGGAGATTTTGGGGCTGCGGAATGCTGGTGCTGCGCTGCCGACTCGTTTTTGCGTCAGCGGCCCGCCGCAGCAGTTTGCGGACTTGTCGGTGCAGTGGCTCGGCTGCACTCCTGCGGTTGAGAAAATATCTCTGCCGGCGGTTGTACGATCGCCCGTATCCCTGGAATCTGTCGAATAAGCCGGAAAATTTATCGGTTGTTCGAGCGACGAACAAATCTTACCCCCCACATCCCAGGCTCTTCGGGATCTGGGGGGTTTAATTATTGCGATCGAACCTAGCAATTAGACATCAATTTGTAATAAAATGCAACAAAAGCTTTGATTAACAATGCAAATAATGTCCTGTATCTGCTGGATCTCTTCAGCCTTGAACCATGTCACCCTATGTATCGCAAGCAGTTTTACTTGTAGACGGCTATAACATGATTGGACTTTGGCCTCGACTCCGAGAGAAGCGCGATCGCGACGAACTCGAAACAGCTCGCCGCGAGTTAATAGAGATTTTAGTTAACTACAGCGCCGTTCAAGATTTTGAGGCCAGACTCGTGTTTGACGCGCACTATCGGGATACTCCCAGCGTTAAAGAAATTATTACTAAAAATTTATCGGTGCACTACACTGACTTCGGTCAGACTGCAGATACTTATATTGAAAAATCTTGTGCTAGTTTGCGGTACGAGTTGCGATCGCGATCGGGCAAAGGCCGCATGATTGTAGCTACCTCAGACCGAGCGCAGCAATTGACCGTAGTCGGCTACGGTGCCGAATGGATGTCCGCCGAACAACTAGCGGCTGATGTAGAATCCACCGCCCGCCGCAGCGAGCGCCGGCACAAATCTCGCAAACACAATTCCAGTCGCTTTCTCGCCAGTTCCCTCGATCCAGAATCCCAGCAGCGCCTCGCCAAGTTGAGAATGGGACTGCATTAGCTGCTGAAACCCGGTTGCTGTACGACAAAAAAAAAGTTTATCAAAGGCCTTGCCAAATCCTGTAAGTTCAGCTATTGTTAGTAAATGTGGGTAACAAAAACCCCCAATCCTCGGTAGCTCAGTGGCAGAGCGGTCGGCTGTAATGAATGCAAGCCTTTGGCATCAACCAAAAGCCCTAGTGACATAGCAGCTCTATCCGGTAACGGATACTGAAAAATCGGGTGAATTCAAGGAAACCGCAGCACTTCGGGTGGCGGCAATCTTGAGCCAAGTCTGGCGAAAGGCAGCGGTTGCGATCGCAAGTAGCCAGGAAGGTGCAGAGACTAGAGATGAGGAGCCTAACCAATAAATCTCATAGCGCCCGACATCCGACGACAGATCACAAACATGATTTGTAGGGATGATGAAATAGTCCGCGCCCTTCGGAAACGTTGGGATAAGTGTAACCGATTGGTCGTAGGTTCAAATCCTACCCGGGGAGTTAGTAAAAGTCTGAAGTTGGAATTTTCCAGCTTCAGATTTTTGGTTTTTATTTTCAGATATATTTTTCTATAATGTAGATGCAAACACTTTAGCTGTATCATGAGCTATCCCGACATCATCACCATAGAGCTGGATAAGCGTGGTGGCAAGCCCTGTATTCGTCGGATGCGGATTACGGTTTACGACGTTCTTGGCTGGCTTCTGGAATGTCTATGGCTGAGATTATTGACGACTTCCCAGAACTGACAGAAACAGACATTAGAGCCTGTCTAGAGTTTGTGGCCGATCGCGATCGTCGTTTAGTTGCTTCGGTGAGTGCGCCTTGAAACTCCTATTCTATCAAATCCCAAGAGTTGGACTTCTATTTTGCCATTGAACCCACTTCCCGCATCCTCAACTGTGGTAATTAAAGTGAGTAGTTCTACTTGTTTGAATTTTTGAGATTGCTTTCGTTACGTTTCTTTGAGGGTGAGCGTCTTTTGGATTTAGATTGAGATTTGCTCTCTTCGGCTTCCTCTTGAGGTCGATCGAGTATTGGCGAAGTGGTTTGCTCATTATTGCTTGCTGGTGTATCAATTTCTTGTAATTTTCCATTTTCTGGAGAGCTTGTTGTTATAGTTTCTGAAATTAGTTTTTGTATGTGTGGATTTAGCTGAAATGTGCTATTGTCTTGAAGCACCTTCATCCGCTCTTGAGCTTGATGTAGGGCAGAGCTAGGCACCTTAATCTGCTCGATCAATTGTTGTACAGAGTTGGGTTTGACAATATAATCAACTGCCTTAATCTGCTCGATATATTGTTGTAGAGCGCTGGGCTTGACAATATAATCGACTGCCTTAATCTGCTCGATATATTGTTGTACAGAGTTGGGTTTGACAATTTGATCGACTGCCTTAATCTGCTCGCTCAATTGTTGTACATAGTTAAGTTTGACAATTTGATCGACTGCCTTAATCTGTTCGATATATTGTTGTACAGAGTTGGGTTTGACAATTTGATCGACAGCTTGTCTTAAAGTGTCGTTATCCTGCTCATCAACTAACTCAATATCAGCAATCGCATTTGTTTCTTCGATAGATTTTGGGTCAATCTCAACCATTAATTTATCCTTAGCTATTTGAAGAAAATCTTGAGTTTGATACATCCAAAAAGGCTGGTGTACATACTCATTAAATTCGCGCCTTAGCTCAATGTGCGGAGAAATTATTTTGTTATTTTTCTTGAGCCACCAATCTTCTTTCTTTTCTCCAGTTACGAAAATAATTGGTTGAGATTCTTTTTTGGCAAATTCTAATATTTGCTTCCACAAGATAAAGTCTCCATACTTCCGTTCATCCTCCTTTTCTTTAGCATCCATAAAACCAGGAGGCTTCTCTCGTTTATACCTATCATCAGCTTCCTTGTACAAAATTGGCAACATTTGTTCATTAAAGGGTTCTCCTACTTTTGAATCAAACAATAAAAGAAGGTTCTCTAGAATGCTGTCTTTCTCTGAATGCAGTGAAGAATGATCGCTAGTAATTTGTTCTATTTTTTCTCGAAAAGCTTTCTCCACAGCATCAACTGCATCAAGATAGTGTTTTTGATCGCCAAACAAAAAATCTACCTCAGCAGATACTATCCTTCCTGTTTGCCTAAGAGAACCCCGAAGACTATTAAAGTTCTGTTGTTCTGATTTCCATTTTTCAATTACCGATAGAGCTTTTTGAAAAGATTCTACTTCAGAAGCAATTATCTCTTCTCGGCGCCTCAAAAATTCATCTGCTACTTGGTAAGGCAACCAAATTCTGTTCTTAATTTGTTGTAGTATGTTTAGAAAATTCTCTGCCGTAGAATGCGATACTCGATATAGGTCGAGGAGGAAATTTGTATCAAAGACAAAAGTAGCATCCTCCCACAGCCTTGAAAAATCAGCCTCAGATGGGGGAAGCCTCCAAAAGAACAAGTTTCTCATGTGATTTTAATTTATGTATCAACTCTTATGAAGTAGATCGAATTATTTCAGAAAATGGGATTAATGCCTAATTTTTGTCTTAAGCAGGCTAAGTTATAATTGTATCTCAGATGCGGTAAAATATCTTGTTTAACCTCAAAATAACTAGCGTTTTGTCCGCACCCGTTTATTCATCGTAAGGTGCATCAGAAACGAGATTTTCTAGTTCGTCAACTATTTGGCTGACGCACCCTACGGAATACTAAACATCGCGTTCTGTGCGTACCCATTTGGTTTGCCGCTTCAGGAGAAAACCCAGATACAAAGGAATTTTCCACAGGATGTAAAAAGGTACGGATAAAAGAGTTGCACCGGAAATGTCGTCACGCCCGAATTTTGCCCAAGCGCTGACAATTGAAACTAAAATTAGCAGTCCTTGTACAGCTAACAATATCGCAGGAATCGGGGATGTTCCGATAATTGTTGCTAGTATGGATGCTGCAAAAGCGGCTAGCCAAATAGCAACTAAAAGCGATAGGGGAGGGACGGATAAGTCAAGGGCGATCGCCAATAAGTCAAAACGTTGTTGCTCGACAGAAGCTGTTGCCAGCCGGGGAGTTTGAGTTAACAATGTCTGCAAGTGACCGTGTTCCCATCTGGTTCTTTGACTTTTAGCTGCTTGCTGCTGCTGCGGCAAACACCCGGTGACTTTGGCATCGGGGCAGAATACGGTTGGGTGTCCGGCGATCGCCAAATCCAAACTCATTTGCATATCTTCAACGATATTGCTGCTAGCTAAAGAAACTTCTCGAATGATTAACCAGGGAAAAGCCATGCCGGTACCTGTTAGCAATGATGGGAGTCCCAAATTTCTTAATCCGCTGGGCCGGACTAAATTTTTAACTAAAAATGCTAAAGCAGAAATCGAATCTTTCGGGGTAGGATTGGGCGGCTGTTCCATTAAATAAGTTGCTTGCACCGGTCTTTGTTCGGCAATTGCCACCCGGGCTAATTTCTCTATTGCGTCTGGTCCGCAGATGCAGTCTGCGTCAACCATGATGACTACTTCTGGGGGGTCAGATTCGATCGACCGCAAGCCGAAATCCAGTGCGTATCCTTTGCCCTTGCGTTCTGTGTCTTGGCGCTCGATCGCACTTGCACCGCAGTTGCGGGCGATTTCTGGCGTGGCGTCCGTGCAGTTGTCAGCAATCACTAACAGGCGGTCTTGAGGTGTTAGCTGCGGCAATATGGTGGAGATTGTGGCGGCAATTCCTGCTGCTTCGTTGTAGGCGGGAATTAAAACTGCTACTTTGGGGCGGGGCGCTTTAGTTTCCGCTGTGGGGTTCTGGCCGGACAAGAAAGCTGCACTGCATTCTAGAAATAAAACTGCAACGGGAATTAGAAGGATCAGTGCGATCGCCAATAGCACAACATCAACAAATAGGAACGGTAGCTGATTAATTTGCACAATTCTAGTACCTTAATTTAATTTTATTTACTGCGGTCATTGAGTTCATTTAATCTTCTTATTGCACCTTTGTTAACTCAGTGCGCCACGCTATCTAAACTATCATATCATGTCCGGTAAAATAACCGTTATAACGTTTGTAGTGATGACTTAAGTCCTCATAAAACTACTAGGACTGCCGTCCTGACTACAAATTAATTTGATTGCGGTTGTGCAATAGCAAATAATATCATATCCTGTCGATTCTGACAATGTTAAGTAAATCAATTTAATTAAACCTCAAACAGACCGAAAATTGAGAAACCCGGTTTTTTTAGAAACCGGGTCTCTGGGTGTTATGTTTTTCATCAACTAAACACTTAGTCGATGTTTAACTCATTCATCCCCTGCGGGCTGCCAGTCAGGAAGCAATCTCCAAACTCAAAACTATTTTCAAGCTACGCTGCATCGCGGACAGCAACAGGTTGAGATTTTTTGGCGGTGAACTGTGCGGGGGGTGCAAATTCTCTGAGATATCTCGACACCGATCGCAAATATCCCACTTCTGCTTGAATAGAATCCAGCGTAGAAAGACTCTCAACTAAGTCATCAAATTCATCAGCAGTAACTCCAGCACTGTGCAACACTTCTTTATCAAGTCTGCCGTAAATTCCTTGCAGGAGGAGTTCGATAATCTGCCTGTAGTCAGCGATTTCAGTTCCGTAACCTTGCAATTTCTTCGGATGGATTCCCCACAGCAAAATCTTCAACAAGTCTTGGGGGAAACTCCACGCAAAAGAGGAAGCAATCACTTCTTTTTCCGCTGCCACAAGAGCGTGCTTGATTTGCACTTCCGGGAAATCTGGATCGACGATTAAGCTTTCCAGCTTCGACACTTGTTTATCTAACACGCGCAAAGAAAAAGGAGCTAATTCTACACTCACCATGTCGCCAGAATCGTCAACAATTCTAAAAGGATCTTCCAGAACATTAATTAGGAGGTGAATGTCTGTAGGTTGGCTCCAGTCAAACTGTCCGAGGAAAAACGGTTCTTCATATCCCGGCAAAAGTCCTTGAAAATAAATCGGCAGATTTTTGCCTGATTCTTGAATTTTATAAAGTGCGACTTCCAAGGTTTCTGTCGGCCAACCCAGATTGCGCACGGCGACAAATTTCAGTTTTCCGGGGACGGACACAACCAGTGAATTCAGCAATAAATGTACGGCTTCGACAAGATTTTGAGCGGTTACGTAGCGGTGGGGAGCATGAACGTTGACAGTTTTACCTTGCTGTACTTTTTTGGACATTTGCTCGCAGAACAAGCTATTTTCCAACATATGAGTAAAGCGAACCATCCCGTAAGTGACATCTCCTTCTTGAGCTGCTTTGGCAAATTGCCATTCAGCAAACTTCTTCGAGGCGGCGTAAACTTCGGTTGTAAAATATCGAGATGTTTTGCCTGTGGAAGAGAAGATGCAGTGTTCTACGCCGTATTCTTCGCAGAGTTGGATGATGTGTTTACATCCTAACAGGCTGGTTGTAACTGTTTCTCTGATTTTGATTTCAGCGAGTCCGGGTTGGCGTTGGGCTGCTAGGTGAAAAACGATGTCGGGTTTTTCTACCTCAAATATATGTTTCAGCGCCTCGAAGTTGCGAATGTCGGCGGCATAGAAAGTTACTGCACCTTCTCTGGTAAAAAGCGGGAGATTTTCTTCGGGGTTTTGACATCGGGCGTTGTCTGCGGAAATGATTTTAGTTGCGCCTAGTTCGAGGAGTTTGTCGATCAAGAAACTGCCGACGCATCCTTCTCCGCCGGTGATGAGGATGGTTTTTCTTTTAATTTTGCTGCTGACTTTGGCGGCGTACAGGTGAATGGTGCGATCGCGCACGTCGCTAAAAGGTTCGGTTTCTAATTGTCCGTCGGCTTGATAGGCCCTGATTAGCTGTGCGGTGAGAGTTTGTAAGGCTGCTAGGATTTCAGGCTCTTGCGGTTCGGGGGAACCCGGAGGAACTAGCTGCTGGATGCGATCGATTATTTCGGCTTTGCTGGCACTTTCAAACATTTCTGAGGGGGTAAATGCACTCTTCACTTTCTTGGCTCCTTTAATTTCTAGAAATGCGGTTGCTGATCGGCGAGTTGTTAAACAGATTTTCGAGGAACAGAATCTTTAAAAGTCTGCTTAGTTTTAGGATTTTTTAGACTGACAGCTACTTAATTGGAAAAACACGCGATCGGCTCTGCTACTAATTTGCTTGTATTAAGCCTACTTGTAGTTTTCTTAAGCGCTTTTTTGAACTGCTTACTTTGGCGATCGGCAAAGTCTGAACTTTTTCTCTCAAAAATTGGTCACTACAACTATAAACTTAAGTTGCTGGGTGTTGGCAATACTCAGCACGTATCTTTACTGTTTCTTTGCAATTACCTGCGAGTTTTCACGCAATTTTAAAGTTAATGTAAAGTAGGGTCGGCGTTTAAAAAACTTAACAATATACTTGACATTGATTCCCTAGCATTTTACTACTTAAGTAAAATGTATTGCTGGCTACTAAATATAGTGAAAATTTAAGTAAAGATACTTACAACAGCGCCCAATATTTCTGTCGGCCCAAAAGATTGCTACCCCATGGGTGGGGTAGTGCTGCTGTGCCTACCCCTGTATGTGTGCTGCTAGCGGGCGCGAACGCTGCGTTCTTTTTTGCTGCCTTCAAAGCCGCGAGCGTCCGCAGCATCGTAGCCTCCTGTCCGCAAGCGACGGTCTAAATCGCTGGCTTCGGGAGAAGTTTTTGTCGCTTCTTCGATCGTCACTCTGCCTTCAAGCACTAATTTATAAAGACCCTGGTTGATAATCTGCATTCCTTCGTAAGTATCATGTTCCATCAAACGGAAAGCTTCGTCATCAGCACCTTTCATCAAGTAATCGTGCATGGCAGGTGTATTCACCAAAATATCGTGAACTGCGACGCGGCGGTTGTCCACTGTTGGCAGCAAAAGTTGGGCAATTACCGCTACTAAAGAATCGCAAATTTGAATCCGCATCGCCTGTTGTTCCTCGGGCGGGTAGAGGTTCAACAACCGATTAAGAGCGTTAATGGCGCTGCGAGTGTGGAGAGTTCCCAATACTAAGTGACCAGTTTGAGCTGCTTGCAATGCTGTATTGATAGTAACGCGGTCGCGCATTTCCCCGATCAGAATTACATCCGGATCTTCCCGCAAAACTGCCCGCAAAGCCTGCTGAAACTCGTGGGTATGCAAGCCGACTTCCCGCTGGCTGACCAAGCATTTTTTAGAAGGGTGAATGAATTCAATCGGGTCTTCAATTGTAACTACGTGCTTTTGCTCCATCTGATTGAGGTGGTCGATCATCGCAGCTACGGTTGTCGATTTCCCCGAACCGGTAGGCCCCGTAACCAATATTAATCCCTGCGATCGCAAAATGATATTTTTGAAAACTTCTGGCAACCTCAAGGAATCGATAGTAGGTATTTCCAAACTGATCAACCGCAATACTAGGGCACCGCCGCTGAGGGAATCAAAACAGTTTAGCCGACACCGCACGAAGCCCGGGTAAAAAATTGCTGAATCTAATTCCTTGGTAGTTGCAAACTGTTTTCGCTGTTCGGGGGTGAGAATTTCGGCTAGGTAATGTTCAAAAATTTCTGGCGTTACTTTGGGGTGGGTAGTTGCTACTTGCATCACGCCCCGAATCCGAAATCTAGGTACTTGGCCGACTCGAATGTGAATGTCTGAAGCTCCTGCGCTATGGGCATCTCTGACCATTTGTTCGATCGTGCTCAGGGGTGTCTCGACAGGCCGCTGCTGCCGCTGCTGCTGCTGGGCAGGGGGGGGCGTACTCGGCGCGGGAGTTTGAGCCAAGGGCGGCGGCGGCGGCGGTGTTCGGCGGGCTTGAGCCTCTGGGCGAACGGGTGTAGGATTGTTTAATGGGTTCATTTTTGGGTCTCCAGTCAGTCTATTTTAGATTTGAGATTTGAGATTTACTCCACAGATTAATCTGGGAGCAGGAACTAGAGTCTAAAATTTGGGGATCGACCCTGACTCAGTGTCGGGGGCTTGTATCCGTTTTTGGGCGGGGTCAATGTAGATTAATTGCGAAAAAATGCCGGATTTCTAATCTAATCGCTCGCCGCTAATTCGGTGTTAAATGCTGAGAATATTTTACAATTAGGCTTGATGGGGCGATCGAGCAATTAACAATTTAAACTCCTATGAACATCGGTCACAAAATTGCCGACTGGCTCGAAAATCGCGCTGTCACCCCCGCCTACGCGGGTTGGCTGCTCTCCGGGATGACGATTTTCTTTTTTGGGTCTGCGACTAATACAATGTCTGGGTGGCTGTACGCGCTCAGCGGTGGGAGTTTGGCGCTGTTGGGAGTAGCGGCGGTTTTGCCTGCAAAATCGCTCCGTTCTTTGGAAGTCCGCCGCCGCCCCATCGAACCGGTGAGTGCGGGCGATCGAATCACCGTCGAACTAGAAATTGAAAATCGCGCCCGCGAACCTAAAACTTTGTTGCAAGTTGCAGACATCTTGCCGTTTGTATTGGGAGAACCGATCGTCCGCCCGATCGAGGTGATACAGCCTCTAAGTATATACAGGGATACATACTACCTGGAAGTCCGGCAGCGCGGCGTCTATCGCTGGCAAGAGGTGCACTTGAGGACGGCGGCGCCTTTAGGGTTGTTTTGGTGCCGGCGCAGCCGCCCGGTGAAAGCGGTGGCGGTTGTTTACCCGCAGGTTTTGCCGTTGAGCTCTTGCCCTTTGATCGATCGCATCGGTCAAGAAGACAGTCCGCAATTTTACAATCGCAGTCGATCGCAAACTGCAACCGAAGGCCTCACCCGCAACCTGAGACCTTACCGCCACGGAGACCCCACCCGCCTGATTCACTGGCGCACCAGCGCCCGCTACGGAGAACTGCGGGTGAGAGAATTAGAAGTTGCAGCCGGCGGTCAAGAAATTATTATTGCTCTCGACAGCGCTGCGGTGTGGCAGCCAGAAGAATTTGAACGAGCCGTAACTGTAGCTGCATCCCTGTACTTCTATGCTAGCAAGCGCCTGTTAAACGTCAAACTTTGGACTGCCGGGACTGGACTCGTATCGGGGAACCGGGTAGTTTTGGAAACTTTAGCGGCGGTTAATGCTGGGGAAGATGCGGTTGATAATCGGCCTAAACTGCCGATAATTTGGCTGACTCAAAACTCTGCAACTTTAAGCAGTCTTTCCCTAGGCAGCCGCTGGGTACTCTGGCCGTTGGCAACTGCTGAAACAGGCGAAAAAATGTTAGTCAAACACGATTTACCCGGTTTAGAAATTCGCTCGAACCGACCGTTAGAACTTCAGTTACAAGATACTCTGGAAAGAGCGATTAGTTATTAAGATAGTCCGGGACGCAAGCTTTTCTCGAAAGAGCGATTAGTTATGAAGATTAACTTCATGAGTTTTCAGGTATCACAAGCTTTTTCCCTTTTGCTCGCATATTTGGGGCGGGCTAAGAGTGTCCACCCCACAACATTTTAATTGTAGAGAGAGAGTTTAATTTAAATGGCGATCGAGCCGATCGAACTTGTTACCTGACAATAAAATCTCACTTCCTGTTAATCTCTCGTGTCGGGGAGAGTTTCAACTACATACTCCGGTACATATTCGGACTGATTCTCGGGCCGATTCTCCGGCAAATTCTCCGGCAAATTCTCCGGCAAATTCTCCGGTGGATGTTCGTGCCTGACTCGCCGGATTGGGAGATTTGCAATCAGTGCTGTGGCGCGCTGGTCGCTAGCGAGCGAGAACTCAGACCCCGTGGTATCGATTTCCACGTAGCGAGACACCACCTCTAGAATTTCTCGGCGCATCGACTCAACCATTTCTGGGCTGAGCTCTGAGCGATCGTGGGCTAGAACCAGTTTGAGGCGCCGTTTTACCTCGTCGCGGCTGTTGTCAGGGGTGCGCGGGAAAAGTCGTTCGAGAAGTGTGTATAGCATGGGTCTGGCGGGTTTGTCAAGGGTTAGGCATAGAAAAGGTCATACCATTTTCGATTTTCGATTTTCGATTTTCGATTGGGGAATCAGTGATTCCCGTCAGGTTTGGAGGTGGTCTACAGTTTCATTCTTTTTGGGAACTGGTGTCACTGGGGGAAAATTTCGGCTAGTTTTTGTGATGCGGTCGCTGCTTTTAAAGATCGATCGCCAATCAGCACATCACATAATTTTAGTGTTTAAGAACTTGCGGAGGCGAGTAAAGAAGTTTTCCCGACGGGGATTTATATCTAGAAATTCAACTTTTTCGCCTTCTAAGCGGCGGGCAATATTGTCGAAGGCAGTTCCAGCTAAAGAGGCCGTTTCCGACAATACTAATGGTTCGCCTCGGTTGGTGGAAACGATGACGCGCTCGTCGTCGGGAACGACGCCTAACAGCGGAATCGCGAGGATTTCCCGCACGTCTTGCACCGACATCATATCATTGGCCAGCACCATTGCGGGTCTGATCCGGTTGACGATCAGGTTGATTTTCTTGACGTTGTTGGCTTCCAGCAGGCCGATGACTCGATCGGCATCGCGGACAGCAGCGATTTCGGGAGTGGTGACAATGATGCCTTCTTGGGCCGGGGCGATCGCATTTTGAAAACCTTGTTCAATTCCAGCAGGAGAGTCAATCAAAATATAGTCGTATTTTGCTGCCAACATCCCCACAAGCTGCTTCATTTGCTCGGCACTGATGGCATCTTTCATCCGAGTTTGGGCAGCCGGCAACAGCACCAAACGCGGCTGCCGCTTATCTTTCACCAAAGCTTGCTCTAACCGGCACTCTCCTGCGAGAACTTCTAATGCCGTGTAAACAATGCGGTTTTCTAAGCCCAGCAGCAAGTCCAAATTTCTGAGACCGAAATCGGCATCAATTACGGCAACGTTGCGTCCCCGCTTAGCTAAAGCCATGCCGAGATTGGCTGTGGAGGTGGTTTTTCCTACCCCGCCTTTCCCTGATGTAACAACAATAATGCGAGCCATAAGCGATTTTTAGATTAGTTATTGGTAATTGGTAATGGGTAATTAGTTATTGGTAATTGGTAATGGGTAATGGGTAATTACTTATTGGTAATTGGTAATTGGTAATTGGTAATTGGTAACAACTGTCAACTGTCAACCGTCAACTGTCAACCGTCAACTGCCAACTGCCAACTGCCAACTGCCAACTGTCAACTGTCAACTAACCATTACCCCCGATTAACTGCGATTTGTCAAAATCAGAGGCTCTGCCGATCCGAATTCCTTGAGGTGTCACATAGGCGACTTCCGGGAAAAACTGAGGGGGTGAGGTTTCTGGGCCTCTGGCAACATACTTAGCAATCCTAATCACCATCGGTTCCATCTGCAAGGTCATAATCACGCTTTTAGTATTGCCCCCGGCACCGGCGTGAACCACGCCCCGCAAACGGCCCCAAACTAGGATATCGCCTCCGGCGATGACTGAGCCGCCGGGATTTACGTCTCCCAAAAGTACGACGGTGCCCGGATGGCGAATTTCTACGCCCGATCGCACTGTCATCTGCAAATATAAAGGTTCCGCCAGCGATTGCGGTTTTTCGGCGGCGGCTTTATTCAGAGAAGAAACCGGAGGCTGCTGTTCTACACAATAGCCTGCCGTAGCTGCGGCAACAGCGGTTTGGCGGCGGTTGGTGTGGACTCGTTTGAGTTGCAGTTCCACTTCGGAGAGGGCGTCGGCGATGGATTGCAGTTGGCGGATATCTAAAAGTCGATCGCTCGCCATCAATTGTACTTCGGCATTTGCCTGCCAAAAGCGTTCTCCTGCATTCAGCCTGACTTTTAGCTGCTGCCAAAGTTCAGTCCAAGTCGAGGCTGCGACTGTTGGTAATTCAGTGGTGTTAGTTTCTGAGGGGAGTAGCAGCAGTAGCTGTCCATCTTCTGTTTTAAGGCGGACTTGCATATCAAGGCTGACTTCGGGTGTCGCTTGAGGGGCCGGTTCCGCAGCGGCTCCGGGGAAAACATCGGGTGTCATGGACAGGTCTGAGTTCGGGTATGGACAGGTTAACATCAATATTAGCGTCAGTTGACAGTTGACAGTTGACAGTTGACAGTTGACAGTTGTTATTAGAACAGTAACGCCAACCAATTACCAATTACCAATTACCAATTACCAATTCCCTCTTGTCATATGCAGCAAATAGAACGTTATCGCGGCAGTCTTCTCGGTTTAGCAGTTGGCGATGCTTTGGGAACAACTTTAGAGTTCTGTCGCCCCGGAAGATTTACACCTATTAACGATATGATTGGCGGCGGCCCGTTTCGACTGGAACCGGGCGAGTGGACGGACGATACTTCGATGGCACTTTGTTTGGCTGAAAGTTTGATTGAGAAACAAGGTTTCGATCCTGTCCATCAGTTAGAAACTTATGTGCGGTGGTGGCGAGAGGGACATTTGAGCAGCACTGGTGCCTGTTTTGATATTGGCAATACGGTTCAACAAGCACTTTGGAAGTTTAAAAATACAGGAAAACCTTACTGCGGTTTTACCGATGCTCAGACTGCTGGCAATGGTTCGATTATGCGTTTAGCTCCTGTGCCTTTGTTTTATGCTACAAATCCTTTGGAAGTCATAGAAAAATCTGGAGAAAGTTCGAGAACTACTCACGGTGCTGCTACTTGTGTGGATGCTTGCCGTTATTTGGGTACTTTAATTTCGGGGGCTGTGAATGGAGTTGCTAAAGATGTGTTGCTTTCGGAAAGATATTGTCCGATTTCTGGATATTGGGCAGCAAATCCGCTGGTAGCAGAGATTGATGAGATTGCGGCGGCTTCTTTTAAACGGCGACAACCTCCTGAAATTAAAGGTACGGGTTATGTTGTCAAGTCTTTAGAGGCCGCACTTTGGGCGTTTTACAACAGTTCTTCTTTTGCCGAAGGCTGTTTGTTGGCTGTGAATTTGGGCGACGACGCGGATACAACTGGTGCGGTTTACGGACAGTTGGCGGGGGCTTTTTACGGAGAATCTGGTATACCGGAAAAATGGATCTCGCAATTAGTCGAGCGCACTTTAATTGCATCTTTTGGCGATCGACTCTTGACTTTATCGCGATCGATCTAAATATTTACCACAGTTTTCCACTGCATGACAACAGAGTAATCGGTCATCGGTAATTGTCAACCGCTAAAGTGCGACTAATTATATCAAATCCGGTAGCATCGGAATTCATATTACCGAAATCAGGACACGGCAGTGCCGTGTCCCTACAATTAATCTGGGTAGGGAAACGGCACTGCCGTGTCCTGGGTATTATTCCGATGCAACCGGAAACGATATGACTCCTGACTCATAACTGCAAAACTTCTTGACTTTTGCAGCAAGTTGTGTTTAGCTGATTTACTCCGCATATTTCTAAAAAAAATATTTATTTACAAATCTTAATTTTAATTAAATTTAGTATTATAATCTTGGTAACTTCCAACTAAGTATTTATTCTCACTATCATGATAGCGGATCAATTTCCTTGGCTGACCGCAATAGTCATCCTACCCCTCCTAGCTTCCCTCGCCATCCCTTTTCTGCCCGATACAGACGGCAAAACCGTCCGCTGGTATGCGCTAGGCGTAGGTATTGCAGATTTTGTATTAATGTGCTGGGTGTTTTGGACTCATTACGATCCGAGTATCTCTAGTTTCCAAATCGTAGAACAATATTCCTGGATACCTTCTTTAGGCCTCAACTGGTCTGTTTCCGTTGACGGACTGTCAGTTCCGCTGGTACTGTTGGCGGGATTGGTGACGACTCTATCTATTTTTGCTGCATGGGAAGTCGATCGCAAACCGCGACTTTTCTACTTCCTCATGCTGGTGATGTACTCCGCACAAATAGGAGTTTTCGTCGCCCAAGACATCATGCTACTGTTCATTGTCTGGGAACTAGAACTAATTCCCGTGTACCTGCTAATCTCGATTTGGGGCGGGCAGAACCGTCGCTACGCAGCTACCAAATTCTTGATTTATACCGCAGGCGCTTCAATTTTCATTTTAATCGCAGCTTTAGCAATGGCATTCTACGGCGGAGGCACCCCCACCTTCGACATGGTAGAACTAGGCTTGAAGGACTACCCACTGGGTTTAGAATTACTGCTTTATGCGGGATTGCTGGTTGCTTTCGGCGTTAAACTGGCGATTTTCCCCTTTCACACATGGCTGCCTGACGCCCACGGTGAAGCATCTTCTCCCGTGTCGATGATTCTGGCCGGCGTATTGCTGAAGATGGGCGGATATGGCCT
Organism: Microcoleus pseudofavosus SVA1_A4; assembly: GCF_036700565.1. Lineage (NCBI taxonomy): Bacteria > Bacillati > Cyanobacteriota > Cyanophyceae > Oscillatoriales > Microcoleaceae > Microcoleus > Microcoleus pseudofavosus. Next base: position 90,949 of record NZ_JAUBPE010000010.1, on the reverse strand, counting down.
GATTCGTCTGAATTTGGAACTTCTGCCGAAAGCACACGTTTACTTTGCACCGATTATGGCGGTGCTCGGCGTAGTCAATATTATCTACGGCGCGCTCAACTCCTTCGGTCAATCGAACATGAAGCGCCGCTTAGCGAATTCGTCGATTTCTCACATGGGATTCGTGCTCCTTGGTATTGCTTCTTTCACGGATTTGGGAATCAACGGTGCGCTGTTGCAAATGATTTCCCACGGTTTAATCGCCTCAGTATTGTTCTTTCTGGCCGGCGTAACTTACGATCGCACCCATACCATGGTTATGGATGAAATGGGCGAGATTGGCAAAGTCATGCCCAAAGTTTTTGCCTTGTTTACCGCAGGCGCTTTGGCTTCCTTAGCACTTCCCGGTATGAGCGGTTTTGCTAGCGAACTTTCAGTATTTGTCGGTGTGGCAACTAGCGATATCTACAGCGATTCTTTCCGCGCAGCGATCGTGTTCTTGGCGGCGGTAGGAGTTATTTTGACACCGATTTATTTGCTCTCGATGCTGCGCCAGCTATTTTATAACTGTGGCACACTAGCGGCTTGCGATCTTGAGGATCTAAATTTGCAGAATCAGAGAGACAATCTGGATGCAGCGGTTTGTTTCGGTAATAGTTGCGCTTTGCCTGGTGATGCACCGTTTATTGATGCTCAACCTCGCGAAGTGGCGATCGCATTTTGCTTTTTGATACCGATTGTCGGCATTGGTTTTTATCCCAACATGGCGATGCAAGTTTATGACGCGAAGACTGTGGCGGTGAACGCAGAAGTCCGCCAATCTTACATCCAAATCGCTCAAGAAAATCCTCGGATTTATGCAGAAGGACTTTTGCTTCCCAAAATTGCACAGGCTCAAAGAGCGCCTGCTTTGGGCAAAATTACAGGGTCTGAATCTGCATCAGTTTTGGGCATTGTCAAATAATTTTATCGACTTCTGTTTTTGTTGAAAATTGGGCGATCGCTTTTTTGAAAGGGCGATCGCTTTTTTGTTAGCACTGAATTTCTGCAATAATCTGCGTCAGATTTTCCCTAGCATATCCCACATCCCGAATCGATTTATCCTCCAGATCCGAGGCAAGTTTGGTCAGGATATTTAGCGGTTCTTCAAAGCCTGTAGTTTTCGCAAACAAAACTTGCAGCCGATTTTTCACTAATTCTAAAATAGAGCGACTTCGCTCGCCTTTACCCCCTTTTTCTTTAGCAAGACTGATGCTCAAGCTGTGAGTTTTCAACAGCCGCATTCTTTCTATTCCTTGCGTCTTAACCGTCTCCAAAACCTCCGCTCGAATCCGATCGACTAATCTGTCGCTCACATATTGCACGATCAAAGGCTGAAGCATAAAAACAGTTTCTGTATCCTCACTGATTTTTTCAATCAGCGAGCGACGACCCAGAGAATCGAGATTTTTCAGCAAATCCGAAATCGACGAATTGACCAAGATATGCTCTCGCAAAGTCGCCAGGGAAATCGGACTTTGAGCAATAGCCATCCAGTAGGCAATCTCTTGTTCAGAACTCGACATCCGATCGAACTGTTGGGCCAGCAAATTGCTGATATGTTCTTCAATAAATAACGCCGTCGCTTCCAAAAACTTTAAAACATTACCCTCGAAAAACTCGTGAATCGTTGTCGCCACAATCTTTAACGCTAACAGATTGCCTCCGTACCGGCACAACAAAATTTCCCACTCTCGATCTCGAGCAGATAAACCTTTTTCTTGGAAAATCTCCCGCGCAATTTCCTCGGAACTTGCAGGTTTTAAAGACCGCACTTTTTCTCCGGCCAGCAAAGCCAGTTCCGTAGGTTCTTCCGAACTAACTAGCACTACACAGCTATTGTGATTGACTTCACAGAGCCGCACAATTAAATCTCGATATCCTTCGCAGCCTTCGCGGTAGTGTCCCGCTAATTCTTCGGGTCTGAGAACCGCTTCAAAATCGTCTAAAATTAGCAGACAGCGCTGCTTCCGCAGCTCCTCGACCAAGCGCGAAATTTTCCCGTTGAGGTCGATGGGCACATCGGGTTTTTGTTGGTTAGAAAAAAGTTCAATTAAGTTAGTTAGGAAGTCGGATGGTGCTGGTGTCGATCGCAGCGATCGCCAAATCACAAAATCAAACTCATTCTGTACCTGTTTTGCCAACTGCACCGACAGAATTGTTTTGCCGCTGCCGGCCAAACCCAGCAGTGCTACCAGGCGACAATTATCTGATACAATCCACTGCTTTAAAGTAGTTAATTCTTCAGTCCGTCCGTAAAACACCGAAACATCCGGTGCTTGGCCCCAATCTTCCTGTCGGCGCGATATCGCCAGGTTTAATAGAGATCCTTTACCTCGACTAAAATCGATCGCTTCCTGCTTGGTGTGGTATGAAAACAGCAACTGATGCCTCAATTCCGACAGCTTTCCAGGACCGTTCCCCCCAATCTGAAACTTTTTGTAAACTTCGCCGAGTCTTTTGCGAACGGCGATGTCGCTAATGCCAAGCTTGGTTGCGATGGTAGCCGTAGATTGACCGTCGAGAGCCATAAACACAGTTTCTAACTCGGCATCTGTGACACCGCGCTGTTTGGCGATCGTTTGCACAAAGTTTTGAGGAATCGGAGTAGTCAAGGTAGGAATCTCGCCTGTACTAAAAATCTATCTTCTATTATATTGTGTGAGTTCTCGCGGGCAAGCAATTCAATCGAATTTCCAAACGTTCAGCTTGCTTTTTGCTGTTTGGGCAGTTTTAGATATTTATACTCAATTATCGATTGTGATACCAGTTTAAACTGATATCTTGCACCATTCTCAATTACTTGCTTAGGAACAGGCTGTCCGGCCTGTTCCACAAGAGATAAATTTTATTGTGGAACAGGCCGGAAAGCCTGTTCTTGACAATGGTGCAAGATGTGAGTTGAAACAAAGAATGCAACTGTAGTAGAACCTATTGTAGGGTGGGTGGAGGCGCGGCGATTAATCTGTAGAAACAAACCATAAATCTCCTACCGCGCCACCACCCACCGCCTCCCAACAACCGGGTAAATTCACAATTACTGAAAGCAGCGCTGTATCAGCCAAAAACCTTCGCACTAGCGCGGTATTCTTCCGTAGAAACCAGCCGCCAACTTCCATCGCCCAAAAGTTCCAAAACCTGCTGGTGATATTTCACTAAACTCAATCGGTGGCCGACACTCACAAACGTAGTTTTAGTTGCTTGCAACTGCTCGTATAAATGTTGCTCGTTCTTCAAATCCAAAGCACTTGTCGCCTCATCCAAAATAGCATATCGCGGTTCCGTCAACAACAATCTAGCAAAAGCTAAACGCTGCTGTTCTCCCAGCGACAAAATCTCCGCCCAATCTAAATCCGCATCAAAACCGCCCAATCTGTCCGGCAAATCTGCTAAATTTACTGATGCCAAAACGCGGCGCAATTTTTCCTCATCCACCTTGATGCTGGTGTTGGGATACAAAAGTTGCGATCGCAAACTGCCCAAAATCATATAAGGACGCTGTGGCAAAAACAGCATTTCTCCGAGTTCCGGCCGCGCCAAACGGCCTGTTCCCGATTCCCACAAACCCGCAATTGCCCGCAGCAAAGAACTCTTCCCAGCACCGCTTTGACCGACAATTAACAATCCTTCACCGGGCAGCACTGCTACCGACAAATCCCTAATTAAAGTCTTTTGATGTTTCGGAGTATCTAAAGTAACGTGTTCCAGTGTCAACTGAGAAGCCACTACTACATCTATAGCAGTTCCTCCGGCACGAGATACCGCTTTTTCTGCTTCCAGAGTATCTGTAAATACAGTCAAACGATTGATACTAGCGGCAAAAGAACTCAGCGGCTCAATCTCAGTTACAATTACAGAAAAAGCGCGCAAAACCTGACTGAAAGCAAAACCAGCTTGACTGATATCTCCAAACTCGATTGTACCATTTTTATCGGCAAAGTAAGCTGGAGCCAGAAACAAAGCCGGAATAATCACAACAGCATATCCGTATCCAGTTGTGAAATAATCCAAGTTCCGCTGCCAACCAATTAGCAAATTAAAATTGCGGAATACTTCTACAAATCGCTGCTTTATTTGAAATGATTCCTGCTCCTCACCTCCATAAAAAGCAATAGATTCAGCGTTGTCGCGAATATGAACCAGTCCGTAGCGGAAATTTGCTTCTTTTTTAAGTTGCTCGAAATTCAGAGGTACTAATCTTTGACCAAAAACTAGAGTGGCGATCGTGCCCAAAATAGCATAGACAATCAGAAAAATCGAAAGTGCTTTTGAGATAGACCACAGGATACCAGTGAAAGATATAATATCAACTATTGAACCCAAAATAATCAGCATAAATGCCAAACTTGTCCGGGTAAACGATCGGACATCTTCAGAAATTCGCTGGTCGGGATTGTCGATTTCCTTGTGTGAATTTATTTCATAATAAGCGCGATTCTGAAAATACTTATCGAGGAACTTATTAGTCATCCACTCCCGCCAGTAGAGACCCAATTTATCTTGGGTATAGCGGTAAATTACCACAATGGGAGTGCCGACGACAAAGACGCTCGCATAGACAAAAAGATACTTCCAATAATTGAGCTGGTCTTTCTTTGCCAGTGCTGTATCAAAAAAGTTACTGACGTAGCTAATTATGACATTCAGACCGCTGACGGAGAGGGACAATAACAGCAATAAAGCCAATAAGGCCCACGATTGCCACTGCGGGAGCAATCTGCCTTTGAAAAAGACAAAAGCGCTGAAAGGAAGAATTAACATTAAAGCCACGATCGCAATTGCTGGCGAATTAATAATTCCTTTCAACAAAGTAACTAAGCCGGCAGCAATATTATTGACAAACTCTGGAAATAAGACTTGAGTACCCAAACATACAGCGCTGAGGAGTACAAACATAGCCGCGAAGAGAAATATCAACAACAGCGCCACTAATCCTAAAAAAATTCTGCCGCCCCCAGGCTCTAAAGGATAAAAGTAAGGCTGAGCGATCGCAATAAATCTCTCCCACAACTGACGGTCAAATCGATTCATCTTTGCTTTTTACAAAACTACTTCGACTGTTCTAACATATCAAGTCTTGTGACAAACGGCCGCAGTAATTTATTTGGGAGTTTCGCGAAAAAAGTGGTCTCACCCACAGACGGATACTTGTTTTCAGAGTTAATTGGTGGGGGAAAAAAGTTTGGATGTTAGTTCAAGCTCTTAGATTCATCTGTGGAGTCAATTCTTTAATCTAAAATCTAAAATCTAAAATCGATGGGATCGGAAGAAGTCGCGCTTTCGCCGGACAACTCCGACTGCGATTGGCTGCTGTAAAACCGCTGGCTCATCCCTAAAATTACTTGTTTCATTACCGAATACAAAGCAGCAATTACTAAAAAGGTTACAGCCATTACTAAAACCGGACGCTTGCCAATCAAATCGTTCATTACGGTGTTAACCAGCGCATCGGGGTTAGTCAGAATGTCCCAACTGTTGAAGCGGATAAATCGCCCTAAATAAATCCCGATCGCCGAAAGTGCGTGTATAGTTATCTCCGTTGGCAGGATAAATCTACTCCAACCCTGTTGCTTCAAATAGTAACCCAAATTCATCACCGACAGCACGTAAGCCCCAAACCCGACCAGCATAAACACCAGATACTGCGGGATCAAAGCTAGAGCCACAGTCCACACCGAGTACCCCTCTTTAATCTGCTCGATCAGGTGAATGATATCAGTTAAAACGTAGGGCGCATTGGGCAAAAATGCGATAAACGCCAAAAAACCGCCCCACCAGCGGAGAGAGCGAACTCCGCGCTGCCGCAGTACCCAAATGTCTAAAGCCATCAGTGCCAGCGTAATCGCGATCGCCCCCAAAACGTAAGTTTTGCCCACATCTTGCACAATGTGCTTCAGATAAGCCAAAACGTGGCGCGTGCTGGGCAAAAAAGTAGCGCCCAGGAGAAAGGCCGTACCCCACAGCAGCCAGCGCGATCGGGGTTTGCGGAACAGCAAAAAACTCAGGCCCAGCGGTACTAAAGCCAAAAACAAATTCCAAGACATCCAGCGGACATTGTGTCCCATTGCTTCCAGCGCTTCCAGGATTAATCCCATCATGTCAATTTTTATACAGTTAAAGGTTTGATGCAGCACCGCTTCCTTAGCAGCTTCAATCTATCTTAGTCGTTAATTTGTAGGGTGCGTCAGCTTATGGCTCTTGGCTGTGCGCCTCAAAATCAAGAACTGCTGACGAACCCTAGCACTGTGGAGTCAATCTCAAATCTCAAATCTCAAATCTCAAATCTCAAATCTCAAATCGACTGACGCACGCACGCTACTACTTATACACTTTGTCGATCGGAATCTGAATCCTAAAAGTCGTTCCGCATCCTATTGACGAAATACACTCAATCTTACCATTGTGCTTTTCCACCACAATCGAGTGCGCGATAGACATTCCCAACCCCGTACCTTTACCCACAGCTTTTGTAGTAAAAAACGGGTTAAAAATGCGATCGACTATCCCCTCTGGAATGCCCGTACCGTTGTCCGAAATTTCCACCATTACAGTGTTGTGGGCCGTTACAACAGTGCCAATAGCAATCCGACCGCTCTTTGTCTCTGATTCGGGAACCGATAACTTTTGATATCGTTCTTCAATAGCATCAATTCCATTAGCAATAATATTCATAAACACCTGATTCAGTTGGCTCGCATAGCACTCCACCAGCGGCAGTTTCCCGAACTCCTTAATTACTTCAATTTCCGGGCGGTTGTCCCGACTCTTCAAGCGGTGCTGCAAAATTAACAAAGTGCTTTCAATTCCCGCGTGAATATCGACCGGCTTCATTGCCGATTCGTCCAGCCGCGAGAAATTCCTGAGCGACAACACAATTTGGCGGATGCGGTCGGTTCCTACCTGCATCGAACCCACAAGTTTTCTTAAATCCTCAGCCATGAAACCTAAATCAATCTCTTGAATGCGATCGACAATTTTTGAATTAGGTTCTGGATACTCCTGTTCGTAAAGATTCACCAGATCGAGCAACTGTGTTGTATACAGGTTGAGATAATCAATGTTAGCGTAAATGAAATTAACGGGATTATTAATTTCGTGAGCGATGCCGGCAACTAATTGCCCCAAAGAAGACATTTTTTCAGTTTGAATGAGCTGAGTTTGAGTAGATTGCAATTCCAGCAGCGCTGACTCTAACTCTCTAGCTCTTTCTCTTTCTCGCGCCTCGCTTTGTCGCAGTGCTTCCTCTGCTTGCTTGCGAGTCGTAATATCCTGGGAAACTCCAATTATTACCTTAGCCTGACCGTCAGCATTCCTACCAAAAATAGTATCCCGACTTTGCAGCCACAAAAATTGACCGTCTGCTGCCCGCATCCGGTACTCAATTTCCCTAATTTCGCCATCTTTAACTTCTACAAGGCTCGCGTGATATTTAACGATTGTCAACAAATCTTCGGGGTGTATTAACTGAGGCATCATTGACGAATCCATCGCTGTAATTTCGTCGTTGGTATAGCCCAAAAGCGCGAGTAGTGAATTATTAGTGTAGATATTTCGCTGTTCTTCCAAGTCGTAGAGATACAAAATACCGGGAGTAGCATTGGCTACTTTTTGAATGAACTGCTGGCTTTCTTGCAAAGCTAACTCAGCTTGCTTGCGATCTGTAACATCAACGGTGATGCCGTCCCAAAGAATATCGCCGTTTTCTTTAGCTTCAGGACGCGAATTTGTTTGAAACCAGCTAATCTTTCCTGAAGGCAGTACCAGCCGTCCTTCCCACTGCCAAGGTTGCAAAGTTTGCGCTGAAATAACGACAGATTCGTCATAATTTTGGCGGTCTTCGGGATGAACCAAATCTATTAGCAAAGCCGAATTTTGCAGAACAGCTTCTGGTTCTAACTCAAAAAGTTCTCGGGAAGCAGAACTCATGTAAGGGAAACTGAAAGATCCATCTGCACGCAGCAAACATTGATAAATTATTCCCGGCAAATTTGCCGACAGCTTTTGGAATCTTGCTTCGCTTTCCCGCAGTGCTTCCTCTGCTTGTTTGCGCTCAGTAATGTCAGTAATTGAACCAACCATGCGGACTGCTTTTCCAGATGCGTCCCACAAAGCTTGTCCCCGACTCAATATCCATTTGTAGGCGCTGTTGTAGCACCACAAACGGTATTCGGTGATGTAATGCGGCGTTTTTCTCTCCAAGTGATCTTGAAGGACTTGTTGAGAAATAACTAAATCATCTGGATGTAAACTCTTCTGCCATTTGTTATTGTAATCGCTAATGTCACTCTCTTCATAACCAGTGATTTCCTTAAAGCGATCGGACACAAAAAGTTCTTTTGTTTGTAAGTCCCAGTCCCAAATGCCGTCATTGTTGCCTTTGAGTGCTAACTGCCAGCGTTCTTCAGTTTGCATCAATTGAGCCGTTCTCTGTTCTACTCTATTTTCTAGTTCTTGATTGAGCTGTTTGAGACTTTCTTCTGCCTGTTTGCGTTCGATCGCAATTCCTGCTAAATTCCTGACAGCTTCGATCGATTGCAGCTCACAATCTTGGGGAGTGCGCGGTTGGCCGTAATACATGGCAAAAGTTCCCAAAACTTGACCCTCAGATGATAAAATCGGAGTTGAAAAGCAAGCTCTCAGTCCAAGACTCAAGGCAAAATCTCGATAATTTTCCCACAAAGGATCGCTGGCAATATCTGTAACGATTACTTGTTCGCGGCGGTAGACAGCAGTGCCGCAGGAACCGACATCCGGGCCGATAGCTGTGCCATTAACAGCAGCATTGTAACTGTCGGGCAAACTGGGCCCGGCTCCGTGCAGCAAATGTTCGCCGTCTGGAGCTAGAAGCAAAATCGAACCTATGACATCTCTAGATTGCTGTTCGATTATTTCAACTAAAGTATTTAAAGTATCGCCCAGAGGAGCGCTCTTAGCAATCATTTCTAAAATTTGTTTTTGACCGGTCAACCAATTTTCAGCCTGCTTGCGCTCCGTAATGTCGCGGGCTATCCAAATAACAGTGTTGTCCTGCATTGGCGAAATGTTAGCGACAAACCAAACTTCTTGGTTGTCAATTTGCAGGCTGTATTCTATGGAATGGGTCTGTTTTGTCTCGACGGTAAGTTGAATTTGACTGAGGAAAAAATCTGCTGTTTCTGGTGGCAGGATATCGTGCAGAGTTTTGCCTATAAGTTCCGCCGGCGGTTTGTATAAAAGTTCGGGATTTGTGGGCACAATTTTCAGATAACGTCCCTCAATATCAATGACAAAAATTACGTCGTTCATGGCAGCGAACAATGTCCGCAGTTCTGCTTCTGAAGCTTGCAGGGCGATTTCAGCTTGTTTGCGATCGCTAATATCCGTCCCGATACCAAGCAGCCCTGCCAAATTTCCCTTCGCATCTAGTAAAGGTTTATTTGTCCACGCTACCCAGACTTTTTCGCCATTGCGACGGATGTTTTCATTTTCGTTTTGGAAGTATTTTTCCGGCTGTGCCAAACAGTCTCGAATCATTGCCGCGAGGTCACTTTCGGAGAAATCAGTTTTCGGTATAATTGTGCCGATCGCACTTTTGCCAATTATTTCGGCTTCTGAATACCCGAAAAAAGTTTCAGCAAACTCGTTAAAAAAAGTAATCTTGCCTTCACTGTCTAACTGCACAATCATGCTGTTAGCATTCTCAACCAATTGTCGGTACTTAGCTTCGCTTGAACGCAGTTTCGCACGGCCGTACACCCAGCTAAAAACCCCCACCCCGCTCAAAAGTGCCAGCAAGTCGCCTCCAAAGAGCAGCCACCCCCGAAACGGCGAATTCGCAGGCCATCCTCCCGCCGGAATTGCTGCCAACTGCCAGGAACCGTTGGGCAAAGTCACTTCCAGCAGCACGGGATTGTCCTGAAAAATTGACCCGTCACCGAAAAACACTGCGCCGGATGCTCCCCTCCCGTCTTTGCCCCGCAGAGCGTATTGCAGCTTCGCTGAGGAGTCGTTGAGTCCCGCTTCCTCAATTAGGGAGTTTTTGTCGAGGATCAGGCCTGTCAAGCCCCAGTAAACTCCTGTTTCGGGATCGGCGCCGGAGGGTGTGAGAAAAATGGGCGATCGGCTGATAAACGTCTCGTCCCCCTCCAATAATTTCACGGGCCCGGCCAGCAAAGTTTTTCTGGTGTTGATGACATCTTCGACCATTTCCCGCTGTTCGGGTAGCGCCGTCAAGTCAACGCCGATCGCCGATTCATTTCCGTCCCGCGGATAAATGTAAGCGACCGTGGTGCCTTTAACTAAAGTTATGGCGCGAATGCCCGGTTGCTGTGCCACCAGAATTCTCGCCGTCGCTGCAAACTCGGCTTCGGTGATGTTTGGGTTGTTGGAAATGTAAGCCACCAAACCCCGCATCAAAAACAGCCGGGAATTCAAAGAGCCTTCCAGCTTAGAACGGACTGTGCTGAGCCGATCGAGCGTGGTAGTGCGGTTGTACTGAAAAAACCGCTGTTGTTCCGATCGGTCTAAAATGCAAACTCCGACCAAAATTGCTATTGATGCCGAAATTGCTGCTAAATAGGGTGAAATTTGAAATTTTTTAATCTTAAAGTATTCCATCTGCCGGCGGTTAAAGTAGATATTTAAGTCTTTAGATAGATTTAGTTTAGTTTGATTTTTCTAAGCAGATGCAAGATTTCCGCCATATCGGGCTTTTCGCAAGCTGGCGCGAGGTTTTTGTTTTCTCAAACGGCCGTCGCCGAACGCCGGCGATCTGTAAGCCTCTAATCATCAATTTTATGGACAAAGTTTTAAATCTCAAATCGACTGATTCGCCATTTATCCGGTAGGGTGCGCCCCGCAATCACCACAGCGGTACGGGAGCGCGCACCCGAAAGACGGGAGTTATTGGCTAAAATAGGGTTAGCAATAATTTTTTTCAGCGCTGGGCGCGAATCATTCATAGGGGCAATTTGATGCAAGAACAGTTGATGGAAGCGATCGCACCTTACCGCGATCGCGTAGATTATCTAGAAGTTCGCCTCGAACAAAGCGAGTCAACTGCGATTAGTTTTCGCGGCCCTCAGTTAGATGCTGTCAACCGCAGTTTCAGTCTCGCCGGCGGCATCCGCGCCTGTCACAAAGGCGGCTGGAGTTTTGTAACTTTTAACGGTTTAGCTGAGTTAAAAGATCGCATTGAAGAAGCTGTTGTTCAGTCTCGTTTGGTTGGCAGCGAAAAAACTCTACTCGCAGATGTCACCCCGATTCAAGATTATGTAGCGGTGGAATTGGGTCGCGATCCCCGCTCTATTACTTTAGCACAAAAGCGGAAATTGCTCGAATCTTACAACCAGTTGCTGTTAGATTACGACCCGCGAATTCAGACGACAATGGCCGGTTACAGCGACAGATTCGGGATTACTTATTTTGTGAATTCTCAAGGCACTTGCATCGCTCAAGAGCGCTTGGACGTGACGGGGCGTTTCGGGGCGATCGCTCGCGGCGAGGGCGGTGTCGTCCGCCAAGGGTTTGAGTCGATTCACTCGCGATCGGATTACGATGTCTTGACAAATATTGAAGATCGTGTTAAAAGTGCTGCCGTTCGAGCTGTCAGTCAACTAGAAGCAAAATCGGTGAAAGGCGGTCAGTATCCGGTGATTTTAGACCCTTATTTGTCTGGGGTTTTTATTCACGAAGCTTTCGGGCATTTGTCGGAAGCAGACGGCATTTACGAAAACCCGAAAATGCAGGAATTGCTGACTTTGGGCAAGCCTGTGGCGATCGAACAATTGAATGTAATAGACGACGCAACTGTGCCGGGATTGCCGGGAACTTTGAAATACGACGACGAAGGTGTGCCGGCTCAGTGCAAGCATTTAATTAAAAATGGAGTTTTAGCGGCTCGGATGCACAATCGCGAGACTGCGGGCAAAATGGGCGAAAGTCCGACGGGAAATGCCCGGGCTTTGAGTGCTACTTTTATGCCTTTGGTGCGGATGACTAATACTGCGATCGAGTCTGGCGAACATTCTTTTGATGAAATGGTTGCTGACATTGAGGAAGGAGTGTATGCAGTGCGGATGTTGGGAGGACAAACCAACGGCGAAATGTTTACCTTTGCGGCGGCTCAAGGGTTCATGATTCGCGACGGCAAATTGGCCGAACCGGTGAGCGATGTCACTTTAAGCGGCAATGTATTTCAGACGTTAAAGGATATTGAGTCGATAGGAAACGACTCGGTTTATGCCTACGGCGGCTGCGGTAAAGGCGGCCAGAGCGGTTTACCCGTAAGCGTCGGCGGCCCCCATTTGCGGATTAAAAATGTCGTCGTCGGAGGAAGGTAATCATTAGTCATTAGTTATTAGTTCCAAACTTACGCAACTGGTTAAGGTGAGGGCGCGATCGCGCCCTCACGCCTCGCCTTCACCAGTCCGAGATACTGACAAGTTGACCGACGACTCAAAATCTACTATCGAGGGCTTCAGCTAGGTCCTTCGGTGTTTTGGAGACTCCAGACATTACAGAGAAATTGGGGAAGTGCGATCGCGAGCTAGATTCTACCAGGCTTTACCCTGATTTTTTGTTGAATTCTCCTTAAGTTGCCTCCCTCTTTACCTGAGCGCGTTGCCTAATGGGAATCTCAATCACAAATTCTGCACCCCGATCTGCTGGCTGCGATAAACATCTCAAATCTCCGCCGTGCTTATCCACCACAATCTGATAGCTAATAGATAATCCCAAACCAGTGCCTTGACCCACAGGTTTAGTTGTGAAGAAAGGACTAAACAGATGCGTTCTTACCTCACTTGTTATCCCCAGCCCATTGTCTTTAACACTGATTCTTACCCAATCGTCATTCAGCATAGAAGTACGAATTGTAATCGTACTAGGATCGTTTTTTATTTCCTCCAGGCTGCGTTTTTTGTCATAGTAATTCAAGCCATCAATGGCATTGCTCAGCAAATTCATAAATACCTGATTCAACTGAGAGGCATAACATTCTATTTTTGGCAAATCTCCGTATTCTTGAATAATTTGAATAGGTGGACAATCCGGCTTAGGCTTGAGCCGACTCTGCAAAATGACTATAGTGCTGTCGATGCCATCGTGAATATTAACGGGTTTCATCTCCGCTTCGTCAAGCCGCGAGAAGTTCCGCAACGTCAGCACAATCTGACGGATACGTTCAGCCCCTACTTTCATCGAAGATAGCATTTTAGGCAGATCTTCTCGGATAAATTCTAGCTCTATGTTTTTAATTAAAACTTCGATTTCAGGGTGATTGTGGGCACCGTGCTGCTCGTAAAGGTTTATTAAACCCAATAGCTGCTGAGTATACTCATTGACATAAGTTAAATTGCCATAGATAAAATTAACGGGATTATTAATTTCGTGGGCAATACCTGCAATGAGTTGTCCTAAGCTAGACATTTTCTCAGTCTGAATAAGCTGAGCTTGAGTGCGCTGTAAATTTTGCAGGGCCAGCTCTAGTTCGATGGCTTTTTCTCGCTCTCGCGCTTCCGATTGCCGCAATTTCTCCTCTTTTTCTTGGCGAGCGCGCTCGTTTTCCTTGAGCTGTTGCACGTGGCACAAGGTTTTGTTAATTGTAATTTCTAAATCCTGAAAATTTATAGGCTTAGTTAAAAAGTCAAAGGCTCCGGCGTTCATCGCCTTTCTAATATTTCCCAAGTCGCCATAAGCCGATATAACTACTGTTTTGACTAGGGAAGCTATCTCGTTAAGTTTCTCTAACAAAACGATCCCATCCATAACTGGCATATTAATGTCAGTCAGCACAATGTCTATATCCGGTTGTTCTTGTAACTTAGCGAGCGCTTCTACGCCATTATATGCAAAAAAAACCTGGTATTCTTCCGCACGGATCTTTTTTCTAAATTTCTGGGAAATTAGAGATTCTAAATCTGGCTCGTCATCCACAAACAGTATTTTTGCTGACATATTGCGATATTTTTCGGTCTGATGCAACATTTTTTGCCCCTTGCATTGATTAACTTATTTCAGTAATATTTATATACTTTAAGTTTATTATATATTATTGCAAGAGTCATGAAAAGGCTGATTTCTACAATGGCCAACCTAACGGCTGTAATAGGCTCTGATTTTGCTAGAGGGCGATTGATTAGCTCAAGTCGAGTTCAGCCTTAGTTTGTGTGATTGGAATTTCAATCCAGAACTCCGCTCCTTCCCCCACCTCTGAAACACACTTCAATGTGCCCCCATGCTTTTCCACTATAATTTGGTAGCTGATATAGAGACCCAAACCAGTACCCTGACCTACAGGCTTAGTAGTAAAAAAAGGTTCATAAATACGGTCTTTCACGTCTGCGGTCATTCCCAGCCCATTGTCCCGAATTTGAATGACGACACGGGAATTTTCCTCTAGCAGAACAGTGCGAATAGTAATGGTGTTCTGGAGATCCGAGATGTCATCTAGTGACCGTTGTTTATTGTACTCATTCAAAGCATCAATCGCATTAAAAATAATGTTAATAAACACCTGATTTAGTTCTCCAGCATAGCATTCCACTAAAGGCAGATGGGTGTACTCCTCGATCACTTGAATCTGTGGACGCGCTATCGTTGTTTGAAGTCGATTATCCAAAATCAGCAGGCTACTTTTGATCCCTTCGTGAATATCAACAGACTTTATGTTAGCTTCATCCAGCCTTGAGAAGTTACGCAAAGACAAAACAATCTTGTGAATGCGGTTAACGCCACATTTCATCGAAGCCAGAATTTGGAATAAATCTGCTATCATAAATTCTAAATCTATGGCTTTGATTTCAGCTTCAATCTCAGTAGTGGGTGGGTGGTACTGCTGCTGATAGAGATTTAGCAGGTGGGTTAGGTTGTTGATATAATCACTGACGTGGCTGATATTGCCATAGATAAAGCTAGCAGGGTTGTTAATTTCATGAGCAATTCCCGCAACCAGTTGACCCAAAGAAGACATTTTTGCGGTCTGAATTAGTTGAGCTTGGGTCTTTTTTAGCTCTTGCAGACCTTGTTGTAAATCCTGAGCTTGTTCTCTAGCGCGAGCTTCTGATTCCCGCAAGCGCTGGTTTTCTTTTAATTGTTGCACGTCACGCAGCGTTTTGTTGATAGTAATCTTTAAATCCTCCAAATCTATCGGCTTGGTTAGAAAGTCAAAGGCACCTAAGTTCATGGCATTTCTGATATTTTCCATGTCGCTATAGGCTGATATAACTATTGTTTTCAGGGGTAGGTCTATTTGATTAAGTCTAGATAGTAAAGTCAGGCCATCCATTTCAGGCATATTAATGTCGGTCAATACTATATCGAGATCCGGGTGTTCTTTCAATTTTTCCAGCGCTTCTACACCATTACGAGCAAAAAAAATCTGCCATCCTTCCGTGCGGATATTTTTTCTAAATACCTGGGAAATTACATATTCTAAAGTTTCTTCGTCATCTACAAACAGTATTTTTGCTGACATATTAGTCTCTCTGTTGCTAGTAGAACCCTGAAGGCAGAAGGAGAGGATGGGAAAGTACAAATTACCAATTATGTTTCATTGTGAATTTACTCCAAATTGATTATTTTATTTTTCAGGCTCTCAAAATTAACAGGTTTAGTAATATAGTCATCAGCTCCATAAGCTATTGCAGTTTGGTAATTTCTCTCATCTCCATAAGCAGTAATCATAAAAACTTTGAGATCGGGAAACTTTTCTTTGATAATTCTGAGCAGTTCTATCCCATTCATCCCTGGCATATTAATATCGGACAAAATCAAAACAATTGACGCTTCTTTATGATTTTCTAAGTAGTCTAATGCTGCCTCTGCTGACAGGGCAAAATAAAATTGAATTTGCCCTGCTTTGATTTCTTTTCTAAATTTTTGAGTAAACAAAGACTGAATATCTTCCTCGTCGTCTACAACCATTACTTTCATTTTCTTAACTCCTTAACTTAGGCTATTTTTTCGGCAATGTGATTATAAACTCTGTGTATTTTCCTACTTCTGTTTCGACTTTTAGTTCTCCGCGATGTTGCTGGACGACAACATCGTGACTGATAGAAAGACCTAGACCCGTACCTTCTGCCGGTGGCTTTGTAGTAAAAAATGGATTGAAAATTTTATCGAGTACCTCTGGCGTTATCCCTGCGCCATTATCGCGAATGCGGATTTCAATCCGACCGTCCAGATTTCGAGTTTTCACGTCAAGTATAGGTGAAAATTCTGACCCCATTTCTTGTTGCTTTTTATGGGCTGCATAGCAAGCATTGCTAATAATGTTAAGAAACACCCTACCTATGTCTTGTGGCACGACCTCTACTTCGCCAATGTCATTGTCATAGTCGGTTTCTATGGTAATGTTAAAAGCTGTTTCTTTAGCTCGCATCCCGTGATAGGCTAGATTGATATATTCGGCCAATAAACTATTGATATTTGTGGCTTCCCAATAGCCGCTTTGTCCCCGGGAATGCAAAAGCATATTGCCAACGATTTTGTCTGCTCTTTGACCGTGTTGATTGATTTTTTTAAGATTGGCTTTGAGATCGGTTAATAGCTCGGCAATGTATTCATTCGTTTCGGCTTCTAAGCGTTCTCCTTGATTTTGCAGTTCTTCAAATAGTTCTTCGGTTAATTCAGCAGAAACTTCTGAGAAATTGTTAACAAAGTTTAAAGGGTTCCTAATTTCGTGGGCAATTCCTGCTGTTAAACTGCCGAGGGAAGCGAGTTTTTCTTGGACGATAATCTGATTTTGCATAGCTCTGAGATTTTCTTCGATCCGCTGGCGCTCTTGAATTTCATTCTGCAATTGCTCTACAGTATGGGTGAGTTCAGATGTACGCTCTTCGACTTTGATTTCTAGTTCCTCATTAGCCTTTTGTAGAGCTGACTGGGCTTGCTTGCGATCGGTGATATCGCGGACGATCGCCACATATTCTTGCAGATCCTGATTGGAAAGTGAAGCATCTTGAGAGAATCGGTCTGAGATGGCAACTTCCAGGATGCGCGAGTCTCCATTGGACAACTTGAGAGTTTGTTCGCTGCGACTGAGCCACTCTTCTGGCTGAGCCCCTAATCCGGGTAGAAATTTGTTGAGGTGAGACCCAATTAGCCTAGTAGAATCTATTCCGAAGACGCTTTCAGCAGCGGGATTAGTCTGACGAATTACACCATTTTCATCCAGCACTACGATCGCATCTAGGGCAATGGTAAATAGCTGTTCTGCTCCCTCTCGTGCTTCATCCATTGATACGACTTGGGGTAAACTCGTCCAGCAGGCGATCGCCACCGCCACAAAAGCAACTAACAAAAGCAGCACCAGCAAAAGATTAGAACCAACACTAGAGTTAGCGTTTAATCTGATCCCAGAACCCCAACCGATCGCCACAGCGCTACAGACCAGTAAAATCAGGATTACCACCTGAAACGTTACAAAATCTACAACTTGACGATTGCTCTGCGTCCTGTAAAGTTTAATCCACCACTCCGCATGGAAGGGGGGAAAGTTTATGCGTCGCATCGCCCCATCCGCTGCCCACAAGACGATCGGACACAGTAGACCCAGGATGAAATCTTGCCACCCCCAAGCCAATCCGCCACAAACCAAAACAACCGTCTCTATCATAAAGAAGCCTAGAGACCACCACGGCCACAGAACCTCTGGCCGCTTTCTTTGCAGCCACAGTGCTAGATGGACTGCCATAATCGAGACCAGGTAACTAACACCTGCCACGACTACTATATGAGCTAAGTCCCCCCAAATTAGAAAGAACAGGCTGACAAACAGCGTAGCCATCAGGGCCGGGCCAAAAACTCCCCGTCGAGACACCACAGCGAAGACGGGGGAAATCTTTCCGTCTACGGCAAGTTGATACAAAATGCGGGGACTGATGGAAAAGCAAGTTGTCGTAGAAAGCAGCCAGCCGGAGATTACTAGGAATGTTACTAGCAGGGGAGCTGAATCGCCCCAGAAAGGTCGGGCTGCTACTATCAGACTCTCGAATGGATTGGCGGCGATCTCTGGAGTAATGGGCGATCGCATCACGATCCAGGAAACACCCAGAAAGGCCAGAGGCATAAAACCCGTCGAGATTCTCAAAAACCGCAGCGTTTCCCCAGGACGGCGGCTGTCGGCGACAAATGAAGCAGCCGCTTCACAGGCATAAACCATAATCGTTGCAAAGAAGTACCATTTTACCCAGTCCAAAAAGCTGACGCTCGGCACGGTGGTGGGAAAAAAGCCCGGACTGCTTGGAGAGAAGGCTAACCAGCCCAACCCTTGAACGGAAAAAGTAAATAAGAATCCAATCGCCGGGATGATGAAAAATAAATGCAGGATGCTCAACCCCCTAGTGCCGCTCCAAGCCACAATCAGGGGTAGCACTGTAAATCCAATTTGCAAGAGCCGCTTCGGAAAAGTAATCCCCAATGGCTCCAGGTTGGTGGCGATCGTGTCTGTGAGTAGGATGGCGTTAAACGCCGCACCACAAGCCCAGCTTATGTAATATCCCAGGGCTGCATAAAGTCCTATAGCCGGGTAGTTTTTTAGCAGTCGAGTGGTATAGTTCGGCGTTCCTCCGGCTACGTTTGGCCAATGCTCGCCTAAGCGTTTCATTTGCAAGTTCAGCATCATACCGACGAGCATTCCAGGCAAGCAGACTAAAATCGCCCCAGTTCCGAGAGCACCTTGGATCGCCGGCGCAAGGCTCAGCCAACCGAGATGAGGAACCAGGCCAAAGCCCCAAGTTTCTAGGGAACTGAGGGTTCGCTCCAAACGCATAGGCGATCGCCTATTCAGATTTTCTCTTGGGGAAGGCTGAGTTGGTTCTGAGTGGTAGCCGTTTTCCGGCTGGTGTCGGATGTCTGTCGCCATCAGTTTTACCTATTATTTTTTGGATTTTGCAGTCGCCACCCCGATGTTCCGCTTTATAGAGTTCAACTTTTTTCTGTTAAGTATTTTTGCTAGTCTTAAATTTTGGCAAAGCTGCCTTTCCCAGTCAACCATGAAAATCGATCTCAATCCATCTTTAATATTACATTTTATTTCTGACTTCTGACTTTTGCTAATTTCGCGTTCTTTTAGCCATGCCGTTGAGGCCTTCGGCTAAGTCGTTGGGTGTTTAGGGACTTCAGGCATTACAGAGAAATTACTCAGAAATTACTCAGAAATTACTCAGAAATTACGCAACTGTTACAGCTCCGTGTACCAGCACCAAAAAATTAGACCATAAACATCGAACGGGAAGTTTTAGTTGCTCACTTACATAATTTGATAGCCGCCCGTGTTTAATTTTATATTGTTTGACCCGTTTTATCGGCTAAATTTTTGAGCGCCAACCCATAAAAGTTCATGGCAAGCAATACGAGCTATTTGAATTCAAGCTTGACGGCACTGGCAATATTCTCTGTCGGTTAGTTGCTTGAGTTCCCTAGGAAATTGCTCAATTTTCCAACGAATAGCACACGCATGAGTGTACGTCATATTATTTCCGGTTGCATCGGAATAATATATTTCGATGATAGCGCTCACGTCGTCTCGCTCGCGATCTGTAGCCGTTCGCTATGGACGACGTGAGCGCGCTCATAATTCCGATGCTACCGGATTTGATATTATTCGTGCGCTTATTGAGTTTTGTCGTTAATCGGGAGATATTTCCGATTGTTGGTTGAAACAATTAAGGAGAAATAATTTCACTTTCTTGAATTTGGGAAAACTTTTAATTATCCTAATTTTCCCTGACTATCGTTCCGCTGGTGTCCTACTTGAAATTCAACGGATTTATCATCTTCTTCACATAAGCTGTCGTCAACCAATCGGTTATTCGTGAACGGACAATATAGCGGTTCTCGAAAAAGTGAGGTATGCCCTATGCCCTATG
This sequence comes from Microcoleus pseudofavosus SVA1_A4, assembly GCF_036700565.1. NCBI lineage: Bacteria > Bacillati > Cyanobacteriota > Cyanophyceae > Oscillatoriales > Microcoleaceae > Microcoleus > Microcoleus pseudofavosus. Next base: position 71,078 of record NZ_JAUBPE010000010.1, on the reverse strand, counting down.
CCCTATGCCCTATGCCCTATGCCCTATGCCCTATGCCCTATGCCCGACAGTACCTCATCTTTCGGAGAAAGGCTATATATTTTGCCAAGCTTGTCAATCTTTTTTCTTCTTCCTTCTAAATAAAAAACCCCGGTTTCTTGAAGAAACCGGGGTTTTTTCTACCAACTAAGAGAGGAGTCAAAACTGAACAGGTAGCGGTTGCCGGAATTCTGCATTTTTCGCACAACCGTCTCAACCAAACTACGGGCAAATTTTAGTTGCAGCTTCTTACAACTGTCTCATTTCGTCTTCAAGCACCCGAACCAAATCTTGGTTGCCGCTTGCCCTAGCTACTTCGATGCGGTGCATCAGTTGCTTGTGAATGTTAGCGCGGTGGGTTTCAGCTATTTTTTTTACGTTTTGGCGATTTGTGTTCATGGTGGACGTTCCTTATATTTAATTTGGTGTACCTGCTACTTCTCTAATATAGCGCTAAATTTCAAAAAGTATCTAAATTTACAAAAAATTTACAGTTATTGACCTATCGACCACAATAGTGTATAATCATGGCCATAAGTCAATAGTGATATCTTGACAATTCCCAGTAAATAGTGCCATCTGTAGGGACTTAGGCCTTGCCACGTCCTCCACAAGAGCTTCAAAATTAATGTGGGTCAGGCATCTTGCCTGCCCGGAAACAATATAATTCCCCAGTAGGGAAACGGCATTGCCGTGTCCTACCCAGATATGTGACTTTTAAGCGTAATATCAAATCCGGCAGCATCGGATTTATGTAGTGCGAGCGTCCAAATATATTATTCCGATGCAACCCTCCATGATATAAGGTGTGCGTGGAGCACCCAACATTTACTGACAACTCAAAACTTGCCCCAGCGCCTCTACCAACTGCTGAAGGTGTGCGAGCTCGTGAGTTGCCATCAGAGAAATCCGAATTCGGCTCACACTTACAGTCGGAGGCCGAATAGCGGGAGCAAAAATACCCATCTCCTTGAGTTTGCTGCCAACTGTTAAAGCTGTGGCTGCATCTTTTAACGGAAGACTGAAAATGGGGGACAGGGAATTGCTAATGGGTAATTGCCGATCGGTAATCGCGCAATATTTGAAAGTTTCGATATTTTGTTGCAACCGCACTCGGCGTTGTGGTTCTTGCTGGACAATTCTCACAGCTTCCAAAGCCGCCGCCGTGTCAGCAGGCGTCAATGCTGTAGTATAAATCCAACTCGCAGCTCGATTGCGGAGAAAGTCAATTAAAGCAGCAGAACCCGCAACGTAGCCGCCCAAACTTCCCAAAGCTTTGCTGAGTGTCCCCACTTGAATCAGCGGTGTTCCCGTACACCGGAAATGTTCTGCACAACCAGCACCGCTAGCACCGAAAACTCCTGTAGCGTGAGCTTCATCTACTAATACCATACAGTTAAATTGTCCGGCCTTCTCCAACAACTGCGGCAGCGGACACAAGTCCCCATCCATGCTAAAGACGCTATCGGTAATAATTAAACACTTGCGGTATCTCGCGCGATTTTGCTCTAGCTTGGCCGTTAAATCCTCAACATTGCAGTGATTGTACTCTAGCGCAGTTGCACCGCTGAGTGCGGCTCCGTTTTTCAGGCTCGAATGGTTGTACTTGTCAGATAATATCAAATCGCGCTTGCCGACAACGGATGCGATCGCCCCTAAATTCGCCAAATATCCCGAACTGAATATTAAAGCATCTTCAGTTTGTTTTAAATTAGCAATAGCCTGCTCTAGCTGTCGGTGCAAATCGCGGTGTCCGCCCACTAACCTCGAACCCGTCGCACCCGTACCAAATTCCTTAGTTGCAGCCATAGCAGCTTGAATTAACCTGTCATCGCCAGCTAGTCCCAGATAATCGTTGCTGGCAAAGTTAATCAGCCTCCGACCTGCTAACTTTACCACAGGCCCGGGGCAACTTTCGATCGATTGTGGCGATCTATACCAATGGGCACGGCGAATAGTGTCTAGGGACTTATCTATCCAAGCGTAAGGGTCTGCGTTCATATTGTCCAGCGATCGGGTAATACGTTATATTATCTGGTGATCAGTCCCTCGCCACCACCGAAGCATATGCCACTCACTAAAAAATATAGATTAGTCACCCGCAGCGATTTTGACGGTCTTGTCTGTGCCGTTTTGCTCAAAGAACTCGATATGATCGACGAGATTAAATTCGTACATCCTAAAGATATGCAGGATGGAAAAATCGAAATAACAAATAACGATATTAGCACCAATTTACCCTATATTGAGGGAGTTCATCTAGCTTTCGATCACCATTTCAGCGAAACTCTCAGACACGAAAAAATCAAAATCAACCATATCATCGACCCCTATGCAGCTTCCGCAGCTAGGGTTCTGTACAAATATTATGGAGGCCGAGCCAAGTTTCCTGATATTTCTGAGGCGATGATGGCGGCAGTTGACAAATCAGATTCCGCTCAATTTGCCAAAGAAGAGGTTTTGCATCCAGAAGAATGGGTGCTGTTAAACTTCATAATGGACGCCCGAACAGGCTTGGGAAGGTTTAAAGAATTTACGGTTTCCAATTATCAGTTAATGATGCAGTTAATCGATTACTGCAAAAATCATACCATCGATCAAATCTTGCAGCTTCCCGATGTGAAAGAAAGAGTAGACCTCTACTTCGATCAAGAAGAAAAATTTAAAGCTCAAATACAGCGCTGCGCCCAAGTTTATAATAATTTAGTCGTTTTGGATTTGCGCAACGAAGATGTGATTTATGCGGGGAATCGTTTTGTAATTTACGCTTTGTTCCCCGAGTGCAATATATCGATTCACGTACTTTGGGGACTGAAACAACAAAATACTGTTTTCGCAGTTGGGAAGTCAATCTTTAACAAAACTTCTAAAACCAATATTGGGGAGTTAATGTTAAGATATGGCGGCGGCGGGCACCAGAATGCCGGAACTTGTCAGATTGAGAATGATAAAGCTAGTAAAGTTTTGAAAGAGTTAATTGCCCAGATCGAGCAAAATGGTTAAATTGGCTCGATCTTTGTTGCACATTCCCGGACACACAAACTCTCTATCTGTAGCGCTAGCACTGCGCACCTTACCCCTTAAGCAAAATAGTTAAATTGGCTTGATTTTTTTTCAGTCAGGACTTGAGTCTTTGATTATTTGAATTTTCAGGACTGAAGTCCTTACTAGAAACGGGGATTTTCAGGACTGAAGTCCTTACTAGAAACGGGGATTTTCAGGACTGAAGTCCTTACTAGAAACGGGAGTTTACTCCTCAATGTTTTGAGCTTCTGGGTTCTGGGGGTTGAGATTTTCTGAACTATTGCCTTTGACTGGCGGCAAATGGTCTACCAAACCCATATCAAAAGCGACATCAGGCAAGTCAGCAGCGTTATATTTTCCTGGTTCAAACAATCGCCCGGGAGTAAAACAAGGCTGTTTCAATTGTACCACTTCGCTAGGTGAAAACATTCCCCTAAACATTTTGCGTTCGAGTCCCATAATTTGCGCTCCTAAAACAACTCTCGCATTAATCTTAGCAATTTTTGAGCCGCAGCTTCCCAATTAAATAAATCCGCCGTCTCTCTAGCTTTTTGAGCTACCTGAAAACGCATCGGGTCTTCAACAATTTTTCGCAACTGCTGGCGAACAGACTGAACATTTGGTTCTGCCCAATGAGGAGCATTTCTGATTTTTAGATACTGAGTATCGTAACACTCTCCTACGGGAATTAGATCGTAAGCAATGGGATAGCAGTTAGCGGTATTGGCGTACTCTGTCGGGCCGCCGTACATAGTCATAGCGACGGGTAAACCCGCAGCAAAGGCATCCAAAATTTTAATCGCAAAACCCTCGCCGCGAAACGGAGCTAAAAAAGCATCTGCTGACAAGTATAAATCAGCTAGTTCTGCTTTAGTACAAAATTTAGGTCTTACTTGAATTTTTGACTTTAACTTGCCGAATTTTTTTTCGATATTTAGGAGATGTTCGACTATGACATCAGGATTTTTGCCGCCATCTTTGATAATTAACTCTACGTTGGCATCATCTTTAAATTCTTCATAAAAAGCTTGAATGGCTAGATCCGTTCCAAATCTATAAAAATCATAAGAATTGGTCATGTGCAGAATATATTTTACATCTTTTTGCGTTTTTTGCGGTCTGGGAAAATAGAGTTGCGAGATTAAAGGATTGAAGCCGAGAGGCATGACTGATACGTTTTTCGCCGGACATCCAGCTTTTATTAAGACTTTTTTAGAATATTGGCTGACGGCTAGCTTGTGGGATGAATTGTTGACAGCATCGTAAATCCAGTAATCATACTCATCATGGTTTTTGGCGAATTCGTAATTGATCGCAAAAAGTTCTAAGTTGAGATGTCCTTTGAGTTCTTTCAAAAAATAAGGTTTCCAGTAATGAGACCATTTTATCTGAAATAAATCTGATGGTGCGGTGTTCATCCACTTCGCTAGCAGGTCGTTTTCTTCTGCTGTGGAATTGCGGGTCACGTGAGAGGCAATTTCCGAAGGTTCGACCGAAATAGGAATTCCCATTTGGTCTAAGGTTTTCGCCAGGGATAGCGTAATGTCGGCGAAGGAGTTAAAGTGTTGAAAGCCAACGTTAAAGTGAACCATATTTATTAGTCAGTAGTCAGTAGTCAGTAGTCAGTAGTCAGTAGTCATCAGTCATCAGTCATCAGTCATCAGTCATCAATCATCAGTCATCAGTCATCAGTCATCAATCATCAGTCATCAGTCATCAATCATCAGTTAACAGTCAACAGTCACCAATTACCAATTCCCAATTCCCCATGCCCCATTAGCAATGACTAAGAAGCCGATCGCACTAAAATGACCGTACAGTCGCACCCGCGAACCACAGCTTCCGGGATATTTCCCTGAATCACCTGTTTTAATAACCCTTCGCGGCTCGCTCCCAGGACGATCGCATCGCACCGATCGTTCTGAGCCAAATCAATTAAAGCATCAGAAACCGATTTAGCGCAAACCGAAGTCGCTATTACCGAACAGCTAACCCTGCGCTTGATAAAATCCGCCGCTTGCTTTAATTCGCGGCGATCGGGTTCTGCAACAGAAGGCTGGTGAACCTGACACAATTTAATCTCCGGTACAGCACTCGCAGCCACCAAAGCAGGTAGCAGCCGCAAAGCCGCAGCTTGCTTGTAACTGCCGCGAATAGGCACCAACCAGCGGTGCAAACCCATCAGCGTGTGCAGTCCCAATTCTGGCGCCAGAATGTCTGCATTCGGCGGGGAAAGTTCAGTCTCTGGAGTCGCTGATGAATCTGAGGATCTCGCCAATGCGGGATTATCTGCGCCGTCAACTCCTTCGGGATTTAACTCCCATTCTATAGACGCATATTTACGCCCGCTGAAAGTTGCGGAAAACTCATTTTTCTTACGTGTTGCTAATAGTTTTTCGCTCCACTTCACCAAAACCACCTCGCAGCCGGCTTGCCGAATTACGGTATCGACAACATCGCCAAAAATGCGTCCAGTTGTGGATGTTTCGCCTTGCCATCCCATCAAAATTAAATCGATATGTCGCTCCTTAATTGTCTCCAAAATCGCGTTAGGCACGTCGTGAGCTACCCGTATTTGGGTGTGTACTGGCAAGTTCCAATTGCGAACAATTCGCTCGGCTTGTTGCAGCAGGCGGCGGCTTTTTGTTGTTCGCACTGCGCTTTCTGAGGGGGAACTGTTGCGCGGTACTATGATGATTTGCAGGCATTCTAATTCGTAATGGCGATCGCGCGCGATCGCCGCCGCCAGCCGCAGCAAAGCGGGTGCTGTTTGGGGGTTGGAAAGCGGCACTAATAAGCGGCCGTTTCCGACTTGCGGAGCTTTGGTTTGATAGACAACATAAGAAGGTTCTGGATGCGGGCCCTGGGTTGTTTCTCCGCTGAGGCGATCGGATTCAACTCGGATAATGTCGCTGCGGGTAATAATTCCCACCAAACGGCGGCCTTCTACGACCGGCAAGCGGCTGATCTTGTAGTTGTTGAGCCTGTACAAAACCTCGCTTAAAGTATCGCTTGCTTTGACTGCGATCGGCTGTGGAGTCATAAATTCTTTGAGCAGGGAGTTGCCGGACAAATTGCGATCGCTGGCATTTGCCAAATCGGTTTGACTGACAATTCCGACTAATTTGCCACCGTCTACTACTGGAAATCCTCGGTGGTGCGATCGCGAAAATGCCTGCATCACTTCATCGAAAGTCAGCAGACTCGAAAGAGTTTCAACTCGGCGCTGCATCACATCATCTGCGTGCAAGTCGCTCAAAGTATTGCTGGCAGATTTTGCCTGCGTCAGTTGAATGCCGTTAAATTCCAAAAGGCGATCGTACAAAGAGCCGCTGTCCACCTTTTCCGCGACTAAATAAGCAACTACAGAACAGATCATCAAAGGCAGCACTAATTTGAAATCCGCCGTAATTTCAAACACAATAACTACCGCAGTAATCGGCGCTCTAGAAACCGCGCAAAAAAACGCTCCCATTCCCGCCAAAGCGTAAGTTACCGGCAAACCGACGCCCAGGGAATCTGCCTGCACAATGCCCACCATGTGACCGAGTGCAGAACCGAGAACTAGCGCAGGGGAAAACAATCCTCCCGGAGCTCCAGAAGCAGCGGAAATAATTGTCAGAAAAAAGTGAGCTACAAAAGCAATTAAACTCGTTATCCCGCTTGCTTCGCCAGTCAGCAGAAACTCGCGCAAACCCGTATTGTTGCGGAAAGTTTCTGGGAGAAAAGCTATTACTGAACCGCAGATTATGCCAGCTAGAGCCATTCGCGCGGGCAAAGCTAATTTGAGCGATCGCCTGTTAAATTGCAAGCTAGCCATAATCCCTTTGGTGAACAAAGCTCCCAGCAATCCCGCTAAAACTCCTAGCAGTATGTAAAACGGGATTTCCTGAGCCTCAAAACTGGTTTGGTACTCGCGAAGGTTCAAATTTAAACTATCGCCGCCCAAAAGCTGCGAGACAACTGCACCGATAAATGAAGCGATAATTGCAGTCCCTAAAGTCAATCCCGAAACGTCGTGCAGCAGTTCTTCAACTACAAACAAAACTCCTGCAATGGGAGCATTAAAACCAGCAGCCAATCCCGCCGCAGCACCGCAAGCAATCAATTGTCGGCGGTAGTCTGGGGAAGTAGGCATCAAGTGACCTATCCAACCTGCCAAAGATGCTCCTATTTGCACAGTCGGGCCTTGCCTTCCTAAAGTTAAACCGGAACCAACTGCTAAAATTGTGGTCAGAAGTTTGGCGACAGCTACTCGCAAATCTAAGGAAAGATTGACTCCGCCGAGAGCAGCTTTGACATGAGGAATGCCGCTACCGGCAGTTTCGGGAGCAAAACGCTCAACCAAGAAACCTGTTAGCAACCCGCCGCATAAACCGACGCTGGGCAGTAATATCCAAGCTGGAATTACTGTCGAGGTAGCAACTCGCCAACTGCCGAGCCATCCGACTCCTGACTTTAGCAAAACGCCAGCCAGTCCGGCAACCAAGCCGATCAGACAAGCTTCAAAAATGGCTAGGCGTTTCGGTCGTAAAAACAGTTGAGATGCGATGACCCTGGAAGGTTCCCTAAATTGTTTAGGGATAGTAATGTACGGCATAAATAGCGTAGATGACCTGAGAATTGTCTGATCGATCGCACTTTAGCAAAAAATCCTTCGATACTTACCTGAAATCTGCTGTAATTCCGATGCTACCGGATTTGATATCAATCTGCGATTTTTTTACCCTATAGCCTCCACCAGTGTTTTCAAATCCGGCACTTCTAAATCAGGCTAGCCGCAGGCCGGCAGTATCGCCCCAAATCCTGTTTTCTCGTGTCTGCGATTTAGCCAAATCTATCTCGCGACTTGACAGCAATTGTCTCAAGGCTGGCAGTATTCCGCTTTCCCAATCTATGAGAGGGCCGTAGCAGTCAAAACTCACAACTTCAAATTGATTAAAATCTAATACCAATTTAATGTGAAGTTGCACATATCTCGATCCCCCTAAATCCCCCTTAAGAAGGGGGAATTTGAGCGGAATCTTGTCCCCCCCTTATTAAGGGGGGCTAGGGGGGATCTGATTCTATGCAGCCTCATAAAAAATTGGTATAACCTCTGTCATCGCTCCTATTCTACGGTTGATATTCAGCAAAAATTTCAATTTTTCCGACAATATTGCGATTAAATTCTAGCAATTCTTCTGCCGGAATCCAATATTCTTGATGAATCGAACTGCCGACAGTTTGGACAGGATATTTTTTTAAGAATTCAGTCAAAACTCGAAACTGAGTTACATAGCCGAAATATCCCGATGCTGCATCTCTTGTATTCCAATCTCGTGCAATTTGTATGGCATAGGCTTTGTCGAGTACGGGATAAAAAATAGGCTGAAAAGACAGTCGCGGCGGAAATGCCATGAAATCGCTTTCTCGAATTAATTCCATTTCTTTTTTGCCGACAGCTCGGAACAGCGTTACTGTCTCTCCATCTGATATATTGATATTTTTAAACCAAGCTTTCCAACCGTCCCAATTGTGAACTATTTTAGCTAATTCAGCGTAACCGGCGGCGCGGGGATGGGAACAGTCATTTTCGGTAAGTTCTTTTTGCCAAATTTCCGATTTTCGCAGGGGAGTGCAAACCTCTAGATAAGGCACTTCTAATTCCCTGCAAACTTGGGAAAACTGTTCGGATAAATTGGCTATTCTGATTGTGCGATCGGCCTCAATAACTGGCGGCGGGCCTATCATTAAAACTGGAAATATTTCTTTGGCTGATGTGAGAATATCTCGGGCATTTTCAATTGATTTCTCAACTTTTATGCGAATTTTTTCATTTTCTAGGTAAGAGTCGTTGACGCCAAAGGAAAATACTATTCTGCCGTCGCAGTAGTGAGGTAAGCGGCAAGAAACTTCGCTGAACCAGCGAGTTTTTATATCGGCACTGGTTTCTCCCCTGATTCCTAAATTGTAGTAGGTAATATCGTGTCCTTGTCCGCAAGCGGCCGCGCAAATCCGTCCTGTCCAACCGAGACATTTTGGATCGCCAGTACCGTTTACAAAAGAATCGCCGATAAAACAAATACGCATAGTATGTGTGGGGATTGGGAATTGGTGACTGTTGACTGTTGACTGTTAACTGTTGACTGTTGACTGTTAACTGTTAACTGTTAACTGATGATTGATGATTGTTGACTGTTGACTGTTGACTGTTAACTGATGATTGATGATTGATGACAACTAACAACTGACAACTAACAACTGACAACTAACAACTGACAACTGACTACTAACAACTGCCAACTGACTTTAATTCTTGCCGATGACGGACAATCCCTCTACAATTACAGACGGTGTGTGGCAAGAACCGTTCCATTCGGAGTCTCCTCCCAATTCAACCAATTGTTTGAGGACGCTGTAGACGTTGCCTGCTACCATTGTGTCTTTGATTCTGCCGACTATTTGACCTTTTTTGACTCGGTAGCCGAGATCGACGTTAATCGAAAAATCGCCGGAAATTCCGGCACTGCCACCAAGCATTTGATCGACTACAATTCCGTCGTCTAATTGAGCGATTAAATCGATTAGCGATCGCTCTCCTGGTTTAATCAAAACATTGAACAAACTCGGCGTGGGATAGCTGCCCAAACCCGGGCGAAATCCGTTGCCGGTGGTGCCGCTGCCCAAGGCTCGACCGGTGGTGCGATCGGTATAAAATAGCTGCAACACTCCGCTGTTGATAAAGACGATCGCCCGAGTGGGAGTACCTTCGTCATCAAAAGGACAGCTATAGGGCCCGGTATCCGGCTGCTGCGAGAGGGTGACAAGCGGCGATGTCACTTGGGAACCCAATCGATCGCTCCAAGGCGAAGCGCCTTCGAGTACCTGTTTGCCGTTCAACGCCGCACAGACAGTCCCCCACAGCAAGTCGGCAGCTTTGGCTGTAAATAGCACCGGCACGCGGCCCGTGGCGGGAGCAACATTATCTTTCGCCCATTCTAAACGCTGCAAAACCCGCTTGGCACTGGTGTTTAAGTCGAGGGTACCGCGTTCGGTTTCGCCTTCCCAAATGTTGAGGAAATCTTCTCCCCGCACTAATTCTGCTGACAAGTAACCGCTGAGGGTGGTATCGGTGTGACTCGAATCCAAGCCTCTGGTATTCAGCAAGCGGGTGCTTTCGATTTCGCAGTCGAGTTCGGCGGTGCAGAGGCTTTCGGGATAGGCTTCGCGGACGATCGCGATCGCCTCTTTTCCCCAGTTTACTAGCTGTTCGGCCGGCACCGACACTCCGAGATCGGGATAAACAACTTTCTCACCAGTGCCGAGTTCGATGGTTTCCGGTTCGTTGAGTTGCGAAAGCGCGATCGCCCTGTCCACCAAAATTTGCGGTTCCACGGGCCCGTAAGCCACCGCCAAACCCGGCCGCCCGTCCCGCCACAGCCGCAGGGCAATGCCTTCTGCTTGAGCGGTTTCTAGCTGTTTGAGGCGGTTTGCTTCAAAAAAGACCGGCCGCGAGAGCGATTGCGATTCCAATACCTCAGCAGCTTCTGCACCTGCTTTGGTGGCTAGTTCTAGCAGTTGTTCTGCTGATTGGTCATTGGTCATTGTTGTCGGTGGTTGGTAATTAGTCAGTTGGCAGTTGGCAGTTGGCAGTTGTCAGTTGTCAGTTGTCAGTTGGCAGTTGTCAGTTGTTAGTTGGCAGTTGTCAGTTGTTAGTAGTTATTAGTTATAGCCTTTCTCAGTAACATGAGATGCTCGTAGAGCATAGGCCTCGCGGGCCTTGGACTGAAGAGCATACCTCAATTATTTGAGAACCGCTATATGAGTTATTAGTTATTAGTCAATCTAGCTGTTAACTCTAGACTAAATAACGGTAGATTATTAACTGCTACTAACAACTAACAACTGACTACTAACAACTGACAACTAACAACTGACTGCTGACTAATGACTGATGACTGCTGACTAATGACTGATGACTAATGACTAATGACTAAATCTTTAGTTCGTGCAGCAGCCAAAATCCGGCGAAAGATTCCGATTCGGGATTCGACTGAATTGCTAAGAAATGTACTTGTTTTGCTTGTTTTTTCGCCGCTTCAAATGCTTTGCCTTCTTTCTCAGTTGCTGCGTCTCTAAGATTAGCTAAAATCCAGCGATCGTTAGCTCCGGTATCTAATACAAGCTTAGCGGGCGGGCCGCTTTCAAATTTCAGAAAAGCCAACTCCAAACCCGACATCCAACCGGCCAAAGCGGTTGCTCTCGACGAGTAGATCATCAGCCCCGGAATTTGCGTTTCCGGGCCCAGGCCTGTCATCGGCAGCCCGAAAGCTTCGCCAAATCCGATATCCCACTCGGACATTTCGTCAAAAGCTGCGATCGGCAAACTCACAAACGCCCATTTTTCGCCGATTAAAGCATCCGGCAGCGCCACAGGCGTTTCGGGTACAAATTGAACGCTCGGGTTCGGAGCGGCTTTATAGCCCGGTTCGGTGGGATAAACGTCTTGCATCCGTTCTTCCAGCCACAGGCTGAGGGCGAGGGTGCGGCGGCTGGAGGCGGCGGGAATATCCAACTCCTCGCAGGCTTTGGTAATCATGTTCGCCATTTGGCGGCGGAAAAAGCGGATTTTTTCGGGTCGCTTCGGTGAGATTGCGATCGCCTCTTTAATTGCGCCCGCCAGCCACAGGGAATTCACGGTTGTACTGGGGCAGAATTGGGAGTAGCGAAACAGAGATTCGGCCTTGTCGCTTACATTCAGCGGGCTTTCGCAGATCAGCACTTCCCATTTTTTTTTCTCTCGCTCGTCTAGGATCGGACGGCTGTAAAAGTCGAGTTCCCAAATAGTTGCCATGCCGCGCTGTTAAAAATTAATCCTTTCTCATGTTACCGGACGGCGGGCAAGTTTCTCATAATGATGATTTAAGGCTGATTTTCACTTTCAAGGGCGATCGCACTTTCCCAAAGATTGCCACTTTCCCTTGCAGCTTCCCGTGTAATTTTTGGCAGCAGTCCACAACCGGACGCATTAGCAACTCTTCGGAGAACTGTCGCGGAGCAATCTCAACCTGCGATCGTTTGTTAAACTTGTGCAAGCAAAGGAAAACAAACAGTATAGCTTGATTCCATGAGACAAATCATTCTCGAAAAAATTGTTTCAACCTTACAACCTTTAGATTTTGTTCTAGCTTTGTGGCAAGGAGGTTCAGCAGCCCACGGATACACCGACGAGTGGTCAGACCTCGATATTGCCGTTGTGGTTGAAGATAACTGCGTGCAACAAACCTTTGATCTTGTTGAAAAAGCCCTCGCCGAAATTGGCGAAATCGAACTCAAATATCGAGTTCCAGAACCCGTTTGGCACGGTCAGTCGCAGTGCTTCTGGCGGCTCAAAGAAACCCCGCCGTTTTTGCTAATTGATTTTGCCGTTTTCAGGCGCAGCAGCCGCAACGATTTCCTGGAAATAGAGAAACACGGAAAAGTCCCGGTCGCCTTTGACAAAGCCAATCTAATTGTACCCCCTCATTTGGATACAAACAAGCATTTTTCCCAAATGCTAGCCAGATTCAACGAAATTAAAATCCGTTTTGATTTGCTGCAACCTCTGGTAAAAAAAGAGATTTATCGCGGACATTTAGTAGATGCGATCGGCAATTATCATGAGTGGACACTCTTACCCTTAGTCGAACTGTTGGGCATGATTTACCGTCCCCACAGATACGACTTTGAACTAAAATATTTCAGCAGAGATTTTCCGCCAAAAATAGTCGATCGCGTCGCACCCCTTTTCTGCATTGCAAATCTTGAAGATTTGGCAGCAAAACAGCAAATAGCCGAGGCTTTTTTTGCAGAAACCTTACCGCTTGCCGAAGCTAAATTTTCCTCTAATACCAATTATGAAAAACGATATCTGTAGGGACAGGGCAGTGCCGTTTCCGGCGCGGGAATCATGGACCCGGCAGTGCCGTTTGGGAGCATCCCAATTGGGTAAAAAGCGTTTTTTAGGAGCGCTCACGTCGTCCATAGCGAACGATCTAGCCGCGAGCGAGACGCTCGCGCGCTATCATCCAAATATATTCTGATGCAACCGTCCATGATATGAAAGCAAAAATGGGATACTCCCTGCCGTTTCCCTACGGGGATATGCGATTTTTAATAATTAATTAGTAAAAAATAGAGGACTGTAGCAAGACTTTGTTGAATTAATATAAGAAGCCCCTAACAGTATCGTAAGGCGCTAAAGGTTTCGTGAAAGCGATTAATATAGTAGCATCAACCTTAAAGATTAACATCCCATGACAAAACTCAGCGTCAACATCAACAGAATCGCCCTCCTCAGAAACTCTCGAAACATCGGCATCCCCAGCGTTACCGAAGCCGCAAAAACAGTAATTGCCGCCGGAGCCCACGGCGTTACAGTCCATCCCCGCCCCGACGAAAGGCACATCAAAGCTGCCGATGTTTACGAATTAGCCAAAATGCTAACCGTAGAGTTCAACATCGAAGGAAATCCGTTTCAGCCCCCATTTATGGATATAGTTTGCGACGTAAAACCTGCTCAGTGTACCTTGGTGCCGGATGCTCCCGACGTGCTAACATCGGATAGCGGTTGGAATATTCCCGAAAATCGCGATCTGCTCTTACCAATTATTCAAAAATTAAAAAATAACGGCATTAGAGTTAGTCTGTTTATGGACGCAGATGCTGCTCTCATGCCGCTAGCAAAAGAAGTTGGAGCAGACAGAGTAGAGCTGTACACCGAACCCTATGCAACTGCTTTTCGCGAAGGCAAAGTAGAATCTGTTTTTCAACAATATGTTTTAGCAGCTAAAGCGGCTCAAGATGCCGGTTTAGGAGTGAATGCCGGACATGATTTAAATTTACAAAACTTAGCCCAATTTTGCTCGATTCCTGATATTCTAGAAGTATCGATCGGTCATGCTTTAATTGCCGAAGCGCTAGAAATGGGCTTGTCCAACACGGTAGAAGCTTACCTAAAGATTCTCTCAGGTTCCTAGTACAAATAAACCTCGCGGGGGAAGCCCGATTTTGCACAAAAATCGTAACTAAACCCGCCCTTAGAAACCCTACTAGCTTCTAAGTGGTAAGGTGCGCAGTGCGCACACCCTACAGAAGCGAGTGCGTGCGATCGCGAACTGATAATTAGCCGATCGCCCGCAACAGCTAACAGTAGAGACCGTCACCCCCTACGGGTGATAGCGGTTTTTAGCTAACAAGGCAAATCCCGGAGCCAACACACCGCGTTTTTTGGGTGTTGGCATTTTTTTTAGCCAACTCCTCGACAAAAGATTTAATTTTCCTTGACCAAATTACTAATATTTTCGATGATATTATCCTGTCAGGAGTATCATTAAAATGTCACGACAAACTGAAGCGACTGCGAAAGCTCCCGCATTGTAAATCTGCTACCAGTAGGTTTTGTGCAAGTACGGGAAATTTACTTATCCTCCATGCTGCTGTAGCCGATCGCGATCCGCCAGATTTAATCCGGTGACAACAGGCCAACACAAGTAACCATATACAACTCCTTACCCCCCTCCCAACTGCGACATGAAAAAACTAATTTTACTGACTGGAATGCTACTGATGATGATGGCAAAATCAGTATTTGCCAGCCCTGTAGCCCCAAAAATTGAACCGGGCGATCGGATGGCTGCCTCGGAAATTACAGAAACCTTTAACAAACCCGCTACCTCTTCTGCCACAGTTCCAAATCTCGAACCCATCGAGCGAATGTCAACCTCCGAAATTAGAGAAACCATCCATCAACCCACCACCTATATTTTTGAAGGCGTCAAAGGGCGAGAACTCACTCTCTCCCTGTGGGCGGGACAACTGACAGCCGAACTGTACAGTCCCAACGGTCAGAATATGGGAGTTATTGAAAAAACCGACAATCAGTGGATCGGCCAGTTGCCAGAATCCGGCATCTACCGCGTGCGAGTTACCCCGAAAGGTGAGACTAGCAGCTTCGTACTCGGACGCGACTTTAACGCCAAGTGGACTTATAGGCCCGATCGCGCAATTCCCATAGCATTCGGGGAAAAAGAAGCTACAGTCAAACTCAAAATGTCCGGCTACCAAATCCAGCCCCTCACAGTTCAGGGGAAACAGGGACAGACAATCAGGGTGACTGCGAGCAAAAAAAATCTAGATGTGGCGATCGAATCTCCGTCGGGACAACTCCTGGATCAAGGTGAAGGTCAAACTTTTGCTCAACTCCCCGAGTCCGGCACCTACCGGGTGCTGATAGTTGCCAACAGGCCCGTCAAGCCCTCCATCAGAGTTTCTGTGCAATAGCAAATATGGCAAAAATACTCTTGAGGGCGATCGAATTTCCGTCGCCCAAGTACAAAAGCTCGCCCGAAACGCGAGCTTTTTTTTGCGTAAAATCAAATCCCGTAGTATCGGAATTAATATTACCCGCAATCAGGACACGGCAGTGCCGTGTCCCTACAATTAATCGGGCTATAGTTACATATCTCGCGAGCGCTATCAATTGTTTTGCGGTAGGGACACGGCATTGCCGTGTCCTCCCAGTGCTCGTGCAACCGGAATATATCTAAAATCAACCTTGGATCAGCGCTTCAAAACGTTCTTGTTTCCAAATGCAGCTTAAATCCGAGTCAGCTAAAGCTAGCTCTCGATATAAGATAGGCATAAACTCCACAGCCCGCTGCAAATTGTCAAGGGCCAAATCCGCAAAGCCCAGCAGCGCATAACAGCAAGCTTGATTGTAAAAAGCATTAGCAAAATCAGGATTTATTTCTAAGGTAGTTTCGTAGCAAACAATCGCCTCCGAGTAGCAACCTTTTCGCGCCAATTCCACACCCCGGTTGTACCAAATCAAATAATCCTCAAAGGAACACTCAGATGTGGGAGTGAACTTGCCATTTTTCTGATTTAAACCTACTAATTTTACCAAAGCAACTCTCCGTTCGCCCACAGCTTCGGCTCTGCCCGGTTTCAGAGCGAGCGATCGGCTAAAACTAGCCACTGCTTGTTTGTAAAGTCCCATTGAGTTGGCAGCTAGACCCCGATTGTACCAAGCCTTCGCATCGTCTGGATTAAACTCGATCGCCCTCTCAAAACTGTTGAGCGCCTGATAGTAAAGCTTGAGTTCCAACAGAGCATTACCTCGGTTGTACCAAGCCCAAGCAGCCTCCGGCTGCAAATGTAAAGAGCGATCGAAACTCAGAACCGCCTTATCGTAAAGCCCCATATCGATTAGCAAAAGTCCCCGGTTGTGCCAAATACTCGCCGAGCACGGGTTGAACTCCAGAGCCCTGTCAAAACTGTTGAGAGCATCCATTGGGCGCCCCAACTTTCCTAAAGCAATAGCCCGGTTGTGCCAGCCAAAGCTCGCATTCGGCTCCACCGCCAAGGCCTCATCAAAACTTTTCAGGGCATCTAAGTGCCGTTCTAAGTTCCCCAAAGCCATACCTCGTCCGAACCAAGCCTTATAATGATCCGATTGCAACTTCAGAGCTCTGTTAAAGTTTGCCAGAGCACCATCATGATCGTTAGCTTCGAGGTGGCGCGAACCCAGATGGTAATACCAAGCTGCTTCCAAGTTTTGAATTAAGTTCATAATACTTCGCATCTATCTTAGGGATGATTGTACAGGAACAATGCCCGGAGTTAAACTGTAATTCCACTAAAAATCTGAAAATTTTGATACAGGGCGATCGCCCGTACAAACTGCCAGTCACAACCTCAATAATTGGCGATCGAAAATAACTATTTTCCTCTGGCAAAATGCTCTTTCAGCTAACCGCACTCATCGCTTGTTGGATCTGCTGCGAATCTCAAATCAGCCTGAGTCACGCAACTATTACCGCATCCCGAATCAGGTTTGCAGTTATACAAAGAGTGCAAATCCCATAGTGAGATCGGCTCCAACTTCTGCTTGCTTTCTTCAAGCAACCACAACCGCTTTATGAGCATTCTTGCTCAACAGCAACTTGCCAGCAGCATCAATACTAAAATCCTTCCCCAGCACAAAACCCTTGCCCATCAACCGCTGGCAAACAACCAGCGCAGTAATCCGGCGAATTTCTTCCATCACGTCAGCAGGAATCAAATAACTCAAACTCCAGATCACCGACTCGCAGTCAGACCAAATCAAACGCTCAATACTGACAATCATCAAAGCAGCTACACTGTCAACAGACAGCCGCCCTCTGAGATCGGCAATCAAATCTTTACCAATTAAGCTATTGCGAGTCATCATCGCTCTAGCCATCTTCCCAATTTCTTGTTCGAGTTCTAAATTATTCATGCTTGGCACTGGCTTTTATATTTTTAAAGCATTATTAAGAGTAAAAACAGTAGCCGCTACCAGGCTCTGCCCTAGCGTAGCTGACGCAGGTTCTACCGCAACTCCTTTTAAGAAAGTATACCTAAAGAAAGATTAAAAATGTATCTAAAGGCAGATACCAAAATATATTTTTTTAAAATAATTCGATATGCCAAGCCCTAGAAGAGTTACTGGCAGCAGCGAATCAGCGAATTTTTGCCCGCCGAGGCACAGAGAAACGTTGATATAGTAAAGGATTTCTGAATGTGGTAAGCTGTTACACATTTAAACCATTAACGATCCAGGTAAGGTGCGTCAGCTAGAACACTTACTATACTTGGGAAACGCTTATTTACTGACGCACCCTACTATCCTCTTTTAAATGCCGAACAGCTTACTTGGCACTCTCAGCACTCTCCTATGCGGCGATCGTAAATTTTTAAACAATTAATCAACTTTTTGCAAGCATCGTTAGGTGGTAAAATCGGGGGTTGCTTAGCAAGGGAGTTGATGAGTGAGGGGATATATTTCTAAACTGAATCATCCTGCCGTTAGAGGAGTTGTCAAGGGACTACCCCTAATTGGTTGCTTGCTGATCGCGGTTTTTAGTTGCTGGCTGTCTCAAACTTTGCCAGTTCAGGCGGAGGCTGTTACATCTCCAAAAACTTGTCAAATTGGAGTTTACTTGACATCCTTGCGAGATTTTCATCCAGCAGAGAAGTCGTTTACTGCAAACTTCTGGGTTTGGAGCGTTTGTCCTTTTGAGACTCCAAAACCTTTGGAAAGCCTGAAGGTTGTCAATAGCAAGGAAGTTAGCAAGAATTACACAAGTTTTTCCCGAAGCGAAAATCTGTCGGATACATTTAAGGCAAGTAAAAACGTATTCTGGTCTGAAGAGGAGATTAGCGCAACTTTATATCACAACTGGGACACAAAAAATTATCCATTCGATCGCCATGTATTGCAAATTCCCCTTGAGGAAACACTGTTAGATGCTTCCAGCTTCGTTCACGCCCCAGATTTTGCGAACACAGGTTATCCGAAAGACTTAGATTTGGAAGGTTGGGAAATTAGAGATTTTAGAATTTCTCAAGAAAATTTTCCTTATAGAACAAGCTTTGGTAGTCCGGGAATAAAAAGAGAACTAAATTCCCGATCGCGCTTAGTTATTTCAATTACAATCAACCGCGAGAGTAAAGTTAGCTTTTTTAAACTTGTGATGGGAGTTTATGCTGCTGTTGCACTCTCAATAATGGCATTGTTGCTGGATGAAGATATAATGGGCATCCTTGTGGGTAATTTGTTTGCAGTTATAGTAAATCTGCAAGCAGCGACCTCAGATTTGGGTAGTAGCAATTCTGTCACCCTGATTGATTTCATCCACATCATCGCCATCATTTACATCTTCATAACAGCAATTGTGCTGGTCTACACTCGATTTTTAAGTGAAGCAGACCAGTCGGATTGGTCACGGTATTTAAGACGCCGCCTTGCTGTTCCGACCCTGGCTGGATCGTTCGTTGTTGTTAATATTGTTGTCATTTCTCATGCGGCGATCGTGGGTTAGATCGAAACGCCAGTGCTGAAAAAATTACGAAATAATTTAATCGTCGATTATTTGGCGATAGTGTGCTAACCTTGAAGCAGTTTATAGTCTAAAAATATTCATTCATCCCTAATAAAAACCGATCGTTACAAGTGCTAATTCTACTTTTCTACGCTGGGAATGACCTCTACGCGATCGACAGTTCGTACATTGTTGAGGTAATTCCACGAGTCAATCTCAGAAAGCTACAGCACGTACCAGAATACGTGGCCGGTTTGTTTAACTACCGGGGAGTAGTCTTGCCAGTGATCGACCTGTGCCATTTGATCCAAGGTACACCGAGCAGATCGCACCTCAGTACCCGCATCATGATCGTCAAATATCCCCGCCCGAACGAATCGGTACAATACTTAGGGCTGATGGCAGAGCGAGTGACAGAGACACTCAGTATATCAAACCTAGATATTAGGGATTCCAGCATTCGGGTTGAGGAAGCACCCTACTTAAGCGGCACGATTGTCGATGAAAAACGGATTATTCAATGTGTCCAGCTTGAGCGACTTTTCAGCGATGAGCGACATACTTACTTGCTGATGGGTGAAGAAACTTAATCAAAAAAAGTGCTGATAAAAATGTGCTGAAAAATCAGAAAGATTAAACCCTTAATCGAATCCGCTCCCATTCGTTCACCTTACCAGTATTAATTTCTCACCCCCCAAACTACATGTTGAACAATATCACTACCCGCATCATACTGGGCTTCTCAGTGCCGCTCCTGTTCATGATTGTGCTCGGCTCCATACTGTTGTCGGGGATTGACCAATTAGTCAAATTGCAGTCAAATTCAAAACAAGTCGCTGAGAACATCAGTTCTACAGATGCGTATACTTATGATGTCACTAGGATTATCGCCAGTATCCGAGGATATGCTCTTTATCCTAAGGATCAGTACTATCGTGGGACTTATACTAACGCGCAAGAAAGTATGCTTCTGAACAAGCAGGAATTGGCAAAGGTGGTCGATTCAGAGGCGCGAGAAGCAGTCAGCGCAATCCTCCAGATTGGCGATGAATACGATCGCGTTGCAGCAACTGTTTATCCCCTAGTCGATGCCGATAAGCTAAATGAGGCGAAACAACAAATTTTAATTCCCCGTGTTGCCAGACTTAATGAAGCCAGCATTCGGTTACATAAAATTTTGGCAGCCCGACTGAGTGCGAATTTACAGGAAGCCGAGAAAGCCAAGCAGTTTGAGACTATGGCGATCCTGTGGGGAACGCTGCTGACGATGGCGGCAACGGTAGCGAGCGCCTTATGGGTGGCGGCGCTGGCTGTGCCAATCCGACGAGAGCTTCCAAGGGTGGTGCAAGCAGCAGAAAAGATTGCTGATGGAGATTTACAGCAAATAATTGAGCTAAACAACGATGGTAGCGAAGTTGGCAAGTTGATGACAGCATTTCACTATATGTCTAAAAAGCTGAATTCGCTGATTCTCCAGATGCAAAAATCTGGAGTGCTGATCAGCACTTCCGCAACTGAGATTGCAGCAGCCGGTAAAGAGTTAGAAGCCACCGTTACAGAACAGCTCGCTTCAACCAATGAAGTGAGTGCGACCTCGCAGGAGATTGCCGCCACTTCTAGAGAGCTAGTCAAGGTGATGGACCAGGTTGAGCTGATGGCACAATCTACAGCAATTGCTGCTGGTGCCAGTCAAAATGACTTAAACCGGATGGAAACGGTAATGCGCCAACTTTCAAATGCGACTACTTCCATTGCCACTAAACTTGGCGTCATGAATGAAAAGGCAAACAATATTAACAGTGTTGTGACTACCATTAACAAGGTTGCCGATCAGACCAACCTACTGTCGCTAAATGCCGCGATCGAGGCAGAAAAAGCTGGAGAATACGGGGCCGGCTTCGCAGTTGTAGCACGGGAGATCCGCCGATTGGCTGACCAAACCGCCGTCGCCACTCTGGAAATTGCTCAGATGATCAAGGAGATGCAGTCGGCAGTTTCTACTGGCGTAATGGAAATGGATAAGTTTAATAAATCTGTTGTTGATAGCGTTGCCGATGTCACCAAGATTAGCGATCAGGTTGCTCAGGTAATTCAGCAGGTGCAAGGATTGACCCCGCGTTTTGAGCAGGTGAGCCAGAGCATTGAGGAGCAATCGATGGGAGCACAACAGATTAGTGAAGCGATGGGGCACCTGAGTCAAGCATCTCAGCAGACGGTGGACGCTTTACGGGAGACGAACAGTGCTGTAGGGCAGCTTGATGAGGCAGCAAATGGATTACGATTAGAAATTTCTCGATTCAAAACCGCTTAGGCTTACAGATGGTACTATCTGCGATCGCGACATTACTGAGCAAAACTATAGGCTTAGACCCCGATACAATTGGCTCCAACCGGATTGCCAGAGCAGCCGAGAATCGTCGAGTCTGCTGTAAATTGCCTGACCTGAAGAGCTATTGGGCACGGTTACAAACCTCCGCTTTAGAATTAGACGAGCTGATCGAACTGCTCGTCGTGCCAGAGACTTGGTTTTTCCGAGATGGCAAACCGTTTGATTACCTGAAAACCTACGTCACCTCGGAATGGCTGCAGTCCCCAAACCGCAATCCGCTCCAACTGCTGAGTGTTCCATCCTCTACTGGCGAAGAACCTTATTCACTGGCGATCGCCCTACTAGAAGCGGGTCTGCATCCGAAACAGTTCGCGATCGATGCGATTGACATTAGTCAGCGATCCCTGGCCAAGGCAAAGCGCGGAGTCTACACCAAAAACTCCTTTCGCGGCGATGTTTGGACAGGCCGAGAGCGCTACTTTCAGCAAACGGCGGAGGGTTACGAACTATGCCAGCCCGTTAGAGGGCTCGTCAATTTCCAGCAGGGGAATGTAATGACCTCTCTGACGCTGATTCAAAAGAAATACGACATCATCTTCTGCCGCAACTTGTTGATCTACCTAAAATCCGAAGTTTGCTCACAGGTATTAGCAGCGCTCGATCGCCTACTCATACCAGGAGGGTTACTTTTTGTTGGAGCGTCTGACACTGGAAAAATTGTCGCAGACAAGTACGCCTCTGTCCGTCAGCCTTTCACATTTGCTTATCGAAAGTCGAAAGCATCGCTTCCAAAACTGGCACCCCTCAATATTACTCAACTCAGACAGGTGACATCTCAACTAATAACTCCTCAAACGATTGCCAAACAATCTTTAGGAGGGAAAATTTACTCGGCGCCAGACACTCAGCAAATCAAAGAATCCGATCCATCTGCGAGTTCAAAGGATTTAAGCCCTGAACCAACATCGTCTCTTGATTTACAAACAGTGAAAAAGTTAGCGGATGACGGGCGATCTGCAGAAGCGATCGCGCTTTGTAACTCGTATCTCGCCCGTCATCCAACGAGTGCGGCTGCCTACACTCTCTTGGGAGAACTGTATCAGGCCCACCAGCAGAGTGCCCAAGCAGAGCGATGTTTTCAACGTGCTATATACTTGGAGCCAACCTCTTATGAAGCGTTAATTCACCTCGCCTTATTGAAGGAAAATCAAGGCGATACAGTAGGGGCAAAAATCATTCGGCAGCGAATTCAGCGCTTGCAGCACAGTCTCAGGACAAAAGCTTAGAAGGGGAAACCTGATATGTTCAAAAATCTATCCATGCAGGCACGCCTCATATTCGCGTTCATGTTCATGGGGCTTTTGGTGCTGATTGTAGCACTGGTAGGTCTGAGCGGCAGTTCTCGCTTGAGCAAGCATATCGACTCGCTAGCCAGCAATAGTGTGCCCAGCATCTCCGGCTTGTGGAAAATTAACGAAGGAAAAACCCAGATCGAATCATCAGAACGTGGCTTGCTGAATATCAATCTAAACAAAGATGCGCGGCAGGCAGAGATCGATCGCATGGATAACGCCTGGAAGCAAATTCAGGAAGGGTTTCAGCAGTACGAAGCGGCTCCTAAGTCTGACGCTGAACAGAAGGCATATAAAGACTTGTTGAATACGTGGGAAGCGTGGAAGAAAGCCCATGAGGAATTTTTGAGGCGTAATATCGAGTTCGAGAGACTGGGAGTTTTCAATCTATTTGAAAATTCAGCGGGGAATCCTGGTTCGGCGATCGCTGGCTACAAAGAGCTTGAGAAGCAAGTTCAGGTAAACCGTCAACCCTTCACAGACGCCACCAATAAACTTTTGGAGGTGTTGAAAATGAATCAGGATTCGACAGCGGAAACAGAACGTGTATCGGCGAAAGATGTTTCTCAAGTCGGATTTTGGGCATTTGTGGCAATCCTGATCGGTCCGGGAACCGCCATCTTATTTGGAATTTTCTTTAGCAACACGATCGCCAAACCTCTAGGAGCCAAAATTGCAGGGGTAGTTGACATTGCTCAAAAGATTTCAGCCGGAGACTTAACCAGCCAAATTTCCCTCGCTGACCAGCAAGATGAAGTGGGTCAATTGCAGAATGCCTTTTACACCATGAATAAAGACCTGAATGCGCTAGTTAACCGCATTCAAAAGTCAGGCAATCAAATCACCAGTTCGGCCGACCAAATTACGGCATCTGGAAGAAACCTGGAAGCAACGGTTACAGAACAAGTTGCTTCAACGAATGAAGTGAGTGCAACGGCTCATGAAATTGCCGCGACATCAAGGGAATTGGTGAAAACAATGGAGCAGGTGGCGGCAATGGCTGAACAGACAACAGTGGCAGCAGGCAACAGTCAAGACAATCTGAACCACATCGATTCTGTGATGCGCCAGTTGCTAGAAGCTACTCAGGTAATTTCCTCCAAGCTGGAAATCATGGACAAACGAGCCAATAATATCAGCAGAGTGGTGACAACCATCACGGTTGTGGCAGATCAAACCAACTTGCTTTCGCTCAATGCAGCACTCGAAGCCGAGAGAGCCGGAGAATACGGCGCGGGCTTTTCGGTTGTGGCGCGGGAAATTCGACGGTTAGCCGATCAGACTGCTGTTGCGACTCTAGAAATTGAGCAGATGATTAAGGAGATGCAATCGGCAGTTTCTACCGGCGTTACAGAGATGGATAAGTTTACCAAGTCTGTAGTTCACAGCGTCGAAGAAGTAGGCAGAATTAGCGAACAAGTTGCCGAAGTCATTCATCAGGTGCAGGGATTGACCCCACGCTTTGAGCAGGTGAGTCAGAGCGTCGATGAACAATCTCAGGGAGCGCAACAAATTAGCGAAGCGATGGAGCATCTGAGCCAAGCATCTCAGCAGACAGCAGGCTCGTTGCGAGAAACCAATCACGCCTTAGAAGAACTTGACGAAGCTACTCATAGCTTAAAGACAGAGATTGCGCGATTCAAAGTGATGGCATAGAACTTGAAAATTGAGAAATTCAACAATGGAAAATTATTTGAATACGGTACCCATACCAAACGATTCTGAATTTGACCATCCCACACTGAACGATTGCTGGAATCAGATTGGGGTGATGGGCGATCGCACCTGTGGCGAACTGAAGACGGTTATTCACTGCCGCAACTGCAAGGTTTACTCGGCGGCTGGACGCAGCTTGCTAGAGCGCAATGCTCCACCAGAATATCTCCAAGAATGGACAGACATCTTGTCAGAAGCTTCCACACAGCAGGTCGGAGTGGGAGAAGGAATGCTAGTTCGAGCCACAGATACCCTTTCTGTAATCATTTTTCGTCTCGGTAGTGAACGGTTAGCATTGCCAGTCAACATTTTGCAAGAAGTAACTCCCCCTTACATCATTCATGCCGTCCCTCACCGCACTAACTCTGTATTTTTGGGGTTGGTCAACATTCGCGGTGAAACACTTCTCTGTATTTCGCTCAGAGACTTACTCGGTTTAGGGCCTGTCGCCGAATCAGCAGATTTCTCCAATACGATTAATCCGCAACGGATGATTGTGGCTGGAAAGAATGACAACAAGTGGGTGTTTCCAGTGGATGAGGTTCATGGAACTTACCGCTTTCATCTCAATGAGTTCAAAGATGCTCCTGTTGTCATTTCCAAAGCATCGGAAGCTTACACCAAAGGGGTCGTTACTTGGCAAGGCAAGAAGATCAACTTTTTGGACTCTGAACTATTCTTTTACACCCTAAGTCACAAGGTTTTTTGACCATGAGCGATGATTCTATGCTGGAGCTATTTAGACAAGAAGCTGAGACGCAGATTGCGATCTTGACTCAGGAACTACTGATCTTGGAAGCCAACCCTCAATCTGAGGATGCACTGGAAGCGCTTATGCGGGCAGCTCACTCGATGAAAGGTGCGGCTCGAATTGTTTCTCTAGATGCCGTCACTAATCTGGCGCACTGGATGGAAGATTGCTTTGTGGCAGCCCAGAGCCAGATCGTCACGTTAGGTTCAGACCAAATTGATGTTTTGCTGCAAAGCGTTGATTTGCTTCAAGGGCTCAGTCAGGTAATGGAAGTCGATTTAGTTGAATGGTTGGCCCAAACAACTGGAGAGTTTGAGAGGTGTTATGAGGCGATCGCGGCTCTGCTACCTCCAGATTTTCGCGATCGTCGCTCAACATCCCTGGTTCCAGCCGATCGAACCTCAGTGCTGAGCCAAAGCGGTCGTCAGGAAATTGCCACGGTTGAGACGAGCGCAATCCCAACGGATAGGGTGGTGCGAGTCTCTGCAGAAAATTTGAACCGGATTATGGGGTTGGCGGGTGAATCGCTGGTTGAGGCAAATTGGCTGCAACCCTTTGCCGATTCCTTTACCGCCCTCAAATCTCGTCAATTAGAGCTTGCCAGACTTCTAGAAACGGTTCATACCACATTAGCGAACACTCCAATTAATTCAGAAAGCCAGCAAGTTCTAGATACAGCTCGACGTAAAGCACAAGAATGTCGGGAAATGCTCACGGATCGCTTGGGTGAACTGGAACTATATGCTCGTCGCACAACCAACTTGAGCGATCGGCTTTACCGGGAAGTGATTGCCTCTCACATGCGTCCATTTATTGATGGAGTACAAAGCTTTCCTCGCATGGTTCGCGACCTAGCACGAGGATTGAATAAGCAGGTCAAGCTAGAGATTGTCGGTCAGTCAACCCCAGTCGATCGTGACATCCTCAAGAAACTGGAAGCACCCCTGACTCACATGATTCGCAATGCGATCGATCACGGAATTGAACCCCCCCAAGAGCGAGAGGCAGCAGGCAAACCGATGGAGGGAACAGTTCGTCTAGAATCATTTCATCGTGGCGGTATGCTGGCAATTACCATTTCCGATGACGGAAGAGGAATTGATATCGAGCGGATGCGCCAAAAGATTATCGATCGGAATTTAGGTTCACCCAAAACGGCTGCTCAACTTAGCGAAGCTGAAATCATCGAGTTTCTGTTTCTACCTGGATTTTCAACAGCCGAACAAGTGACTGAAATTTCAGGACGCGGTGTGGGATTAGATATTGTCAAAAGTATGGTGCAAGAGGTTGGTGGAACGATTCGCGTCACATCTCAATTCCGAAAGGGTACTAATTTTCACTTTCAACTTCCCCTCACGCTCTCAGTTGTCAGGACGCTAATTGTCGAGATTTCGGGTGAACCTTATGCCTTTCCCCTAGCACGAATCGATCAAATTGTCAAACTCGACAAATCGGATATTTATGTTGTGGAAGGTCGCCAATATTTCACTAAAGATGGTCACAATATCGGGTTGATTGCCGCTCACCACGTTCTGGATTTACCGGAGGCTTTCTCCTCCCATGATGCGATCTGTGTAGTTGCGATCAGCGATCAATCCAACGCTTATGGCTTGGTTATAGACCAGTTCTTAGGTGAACGGGATTTAGTGGTGCGTCCACTCGATCCGCGTTTGGGTAAAGTTCGGGATATTAGTGCGTCTGCTCTAATGGATAATGGCTTGCCTGTTTTAATTATGGATGTTTCTGATTTGGTGCAATCTATTGACAACCTCCTCAACAGCGGTCAAATTAAACCTGTTGATGTCAACAAAGCCAAAAAAGAAAAAGGCAACGATCGCCAACGCATTTTAGTTGTGGATGATTCCATTACTGTGCGCGAAATGACCCGAAAGCTGCTGCAAAATCGAGGCTACGATGTGGATGTTGCCGTAAACGGAATGGATGCTTGGATAGCGATTCGGAGCAATCCTTACGACCTTGTATTGAGCGACATCGATATGCCTCGCATGAATGGCATTGAACTTGTCAAGCAAATTAAAAATCATCCCACATTCCATTTGCTTCCGGTCATTATCGTGTCGTACCGCGATGCCGAAGAAGATCGTATTCAGGGTATGGAAGCTGGGGCAGACTATTACATCACCAAAAGCAGCTTCCATGACGACACATTAGTTAACGCGATCGTCGATCTGATTGGACAATAGCCCTTTCAGCAGAGTTAGCTAAGGATGAAGGGTAGGTTAAAAATTATGATTTTCCTACGGAAAGATTTACAGTGGATATATCCACGATCAAATAATGCCTGTAGTTATAATGAGAATTGCGATTGTCAATGATACGGCTATGGCAGTGGAAGCCCTCAAGCGGGTGCTGCTAACCGTTCCAGGTTATGAAGTGGCATGGATTGCACGGGATGGGGCAGATGCGGTTGCCCGCTGCGTCAGAGACACACCCGACTTAATTTTGATGGATCTATTCATGCCAGTCATGGACGGTGTGGAAGCTACCAGCCAGATCATGAAACAGTCTCCCTGTATGATTCTGATTGTGACTGCAAGCGTCGGAAAAAATGCCGGGAAGGTGTTTGAGGCAATGGGGCATGGTGCCCGTGATGCAGTGAACACTCCCGTCTTAGGAATCTCAGGAAGTCCAGAGTCTGCCCAACCGCTACTGACAAAAATTGCGACTATTAGCAAGCTAATTGGCAAATCATCTCAAAGCTCAACTCCAAAACCCCAAACTTCAAAACTTACTTCATTCTCCACACCTTCGAGCCTACTCCCTCCGCTAGTGGCGATCGGCTCCTCAACAGGTGGTCCCAAAGCTCTAGCCGCCATTCTCTCCCGCCTACCAGCAAACTTCGGTGCGGCCATTGCGATTATTCAACATGTCGATATGCAGTTTTCGGCGGGGCTGGTGGATTGGCTGAATCAACAAACACCCTTGACAGTGAAAGTAGCCAAAATTGGCGATCGGCTGGAGAAAGGTATTGTCTTAGTTGCAGGTACTAACGATCACCTCAGTCTTCGTTCTGATTTCACTCTGCATTACACAAAAGAACCGATCGACTATCCCTACCGCCCATCAGTAAATGTGTTTTTTAAGAGTCTTGCCCAATACTGGAACCACAAGGAAACCGCCGTGTTACTGACTGGGATGGGACAAGACGGTGCTGAGGGAATGAGCCTTTTGCGATCGCGGGGATGGCACACAATTGCTCAGGATGAGAAAAGTTCTGTCGTATATGGAATGCCCAAAGCGGCTGTTCAGCTAAATGCAGCGGTTGAAGTTTTGCCTCCTGAAGCGATCGCCGATCGGTTACTTCAGCGAGTCATGTTCAAATAACTCGGTATTCTCAATGTGAACCATGATGAAGCCAAGAGAAAGAAGTAGATGAGCGATACAAATTTGGTAAACTAGACAATCAACTGTAAAGTCACCACTTCCTTTTTACCAAACACGATCGTAGGTTTTTTCTCAATAGTTTTATGAGAGCATTGCTTAAATAGAATATCAAAGAACACTCGCTTACTGAAGTCCCCCGAGTCGCTTAAATTCCAGCCGGAAAGGGACGTAAGTTTTCCGTATCCCGTTTATTTTGTATAATAAAGTAGTTATCTCAGAGAGAAAAAAACAATGGCTGCAAACCAGGCAGACATCGATATTGCCCCATTGATAGACTACGGCCTGATCGACCCCACCGCTACGCCAGAGCAAGTAGAAAACTGTTGCCAACAAGCAGAGAGATTTGGCTTTGTCACAGTTTGCGTGTATCCCGCCTACGTCAGACAAGCAGTTGAGCTGCTGCACGGCAAACGTCCCAAAGTCTGTACAGTTATAGGTTTTCCCACCGGTGCTTCGACTTCAACGGTGAAACTTTACGAAGCTCTAGAAGCAGCAGATAATGGAGCCGTAGAGTTAGATGTCTCCGTTAACTTAGGATTGTTGAAAGCTGGAAGAATCGACCAATTCCACCGGGAATTAGCCCAAATTTGCGAAGAAACTAATCTCACCATCAAAGCAATTATCGAAAGTTCGCTGCTTTCGGATGCCGAAAAACAATTAGCGGCTGAGATTTGCATGGAAGCTGGTGTGGCTTACATCAAAACCAACACAGGCTTTTTTGGTCCGGCGAAAGTTGACGATGTGCGACTGCTGAAGGAAGTTACTAAGGGCAGGATCGGGATTAAAGCCGCCGGCGGAATTCGCACTCACGAACAAGCTCTAGATTTGGTAGTAGCTGGGGCAACTCGTTTGGGGACTTCTCGCGGCCCTGAATTAATCCGCCAGCGAGATAATCTAGATAATCGTTGACAGTTGACAGTTGACAGTTGACAGTTGACAGTTAACTGTTCGTTGACTGTTGACTTGTATTCATTGGTCATTAATCAATTGTTTATCATCAATTGTTTAAAGGAGTTAATATGGAGAACTTCCCACAGCTACAAGTTTATCAATTACCCGAAAAATTTTTAAACGAAATATGGTTTATTGTTAAAAGATGGGACTACTTTACGAAGGATACGATGGACTAACAAATCGTGAGATCGACTGATAGTGTTGGTGCTAATATTGGCGAAGGACATGGACGCCATAGTTATCAAGATAATCAGCGTTCTGTAAAAATTGCCAGAGGTTCATTAAACTAAACAAGACACTGGTTAATAATTGCCTATGCTCCTAATCTTTTAACTCAATAATAGAGGGAGGGATTGCATCCGTTATTGAAGGAACTTTCACCAAAACTTAATGCCTATCTTAACTCACTAAAACAAAAAGCTAAAGGTTAACAGTCAACAGTCAACAGTCAACAGTCAACAGTCAACAGTCAACAGTCAACAGTCAACTAACAAATGATTAGAACTTACAAAGCAACTGGAATCAATCTCAAGAGTGCGCCGATCGGCGAATCCGATCGAGTGCTGACAGTTTTGACGCGGGAATTCGGCTTAATTCGAGCCGTAGCACCGGGTGTTCGCAAACACCGATCGACCATCGGCGGTAGAAGCGAATTATTTGTTGTCAACGAATTGCTAATTGCCAAAGGCCGATCGCTCGACAAAATTACCCAAGCTAGCACCGTAGAATCCCATCCGGGTTTGAGCCGCAACCTCGGGAAACTCTCAGCCGCGCAATATCTGGCCGAATTGGCGATCGCCAGCGCCCTTTCCGACGAGCCCCAAGAAGAACTCTTTTGGTTGCTGGGCGAACATTTGAGCCGTTTGGAGCGTTTGTCCGATCGCACAGAAATCCAATCCGCCGCCGTGCTTGTCGCCCACCTCACCCACGGCATTTTTCACCTGCTAGCCTTAGCAGGCCTCGCGCCCCAAGTCCAAGTCTGCTGCGCCACCAGACACCCGCTCATCCCAAATTTCAGCGATCCGAACTGGCAAACCGGGTTTAGTATACCCTCTGGGGGAACCTTCAGCTTGTCCGAACTCGCTAACCTAGAGGCAGAACTCTCTTCAGAAATCGGTAGCTTGTACAAATCCGCTTCCCGTTCCCGGCAAACGAATGGCAGCAAACACTTGACAAACTTCTTGATTAATGCTAAGGAATTAGCAGCGCTGCAACAGTTGGCAAGTCCAGAACTAGGAGAGGGGATTGCCGATCGAACAACTTGGGTATCTGTCGAAAATATTTTGCGGCAATATGCCCAGTATCATTTAGGTTGCACGATTCGATCGGGAAGCTCGATCGATACCTACTTAGAGAGTTTTGAGTTTTAAATTTTGAGTGTTTAGTTAAATAGGTGAACGAACGATCGTACATCGCACCCCCAGCCTGCGGGATACCCGAACCTGCCGGCCTTTTCAGGTAAATTCTCAAGGTTGTTGCGACATCAGATAATAGATAGAGATAAAGTTACGAGATTATTAATAAACTTAGGGGTTAACACCTCAATTTGAAATCCCCATCCCCCCAACCTCCACCATCCCAGGCCATCCACCCCAAATTCTATGATACGACTGTCCGATTCTGATTTGACAATATCTGTTTTAGCTGTGACCCACCACAAAATGGAAGAACGAGAAAATTTTCCCGATTTTCGCTCGGAACCCGCCTTGGCCGATCGACAATGGAGCAACGCCCAAGACCCAGAAATGGATAAATATCCCACAAAGAAAGAAACAGAGTCCAGCAACGGCAAAAGCCAACAACCAGCAGCAATCCCCCTGCTGCCAACAGCAGAGCTCTCAGAAGCAGTTGCCGAAACTCCCGAAAAAGAAACAGGATTTCTGCCAGTTCTGAAAAACCGAAATTTTCTAGCATTGTGGAGCGGGCAAATTTTCTCCCAACTAGCAGATAAAGTTTATCTCGTACTGACGATCGCCCTCGTAGCCAGCCGCTTCCAAGCGCCCGATCAAACCATCAGCAGGTGGGTATCGGCAATCATGATCGCCTTTACCATTCCCGCAGTGCTGTTCGGGGCCGCCGCAGGCGTGTATGTCGATCGCTGGTCGAAAAAAGCAGTGCTCGTAGCCACAAACCTGCTGCGGGGAGCCTTCGTTTTAACATTACCCGTGCTGCTGTGGCTCTCTGACGGGTGGGAACTCGGTCAACTGCCGCTCGGATTCTGCTTGCTGCTGCTAGTGACATTCCTCGTTTCGACTCTAACTCAATTTTTCGCCCCAGCAGAACAGTCAGTGATTCCTTTAATTGTGGAACGCCGCCACCTGCTCTCGGCAAACTCCCTCTACACCACAACCATGATGGGTTCGGTGATTATTGGCTTTGCAGTCGGAGAACCCTTACTAGCTTTAGCCGACACCCTATTTACCAACCTCGGCGGCGGACTCGGAATCGGCAAAGAATTAGTAGTAGGCGGAAGTTACGCCTTCGCCGGAGTGCTGTTGCTGTCGATGAAAACAGGCGAAAAAAACGATGCCGAACACGAACCGCCGCACCCCCTAGCAGATTTGCAAGACGGCTTGCGTTACATCAACGATCAACCGAAAGTCCGCAATGCTTTAATTCAACTAATTATTCTCTTTTCCATTTTTGCAGCATTGGCAGTTCTAGCGGTGCGGCTGGCAGAAATCCTCCCCGGTATGAAAGCCTCGCAATTTGGCTTTTTGCTGGCTGCGGTGGGCGTCGGCATGGCTGGTGGGGCGGCGACAGTCGGCTATCTCGGCCACAAATTTTCTCACTCCCAACTGAGTTTAATCGGATCGATCGGCATGGCACTTGCTCTGATGGGCCTTTCTGCATTTACACACCATTTGTGGCTCTCGGTGCTGTTCATTACCCTGTTGGGTTTATTTGCCTCTTTGGTGGGAGTGCCGATGCAGACTACAATTCAAGCAGAAACCCCAGAAGAAATGCGGGGAAAAGTCTTCGGGCTGCAAAACAATGCCACTAATATCGCTTTGAGTTTACCGTTGGCTTTGGCCGGGGTAGCAGAAACATTTCTGGGCTTGCCGACAGTATTTTTGGGTTTAGCAGGATTAGCGATGGCTGGGGGTGTCTTAACCTGGTATATTTTCCGTAGCAGTAAGAGCAAAGTCGATCGACTCCCATAAAATAACAAACTCTGATTTACTGGAATGCACATCGCTTGGTTAGGAAAAAAATCACCTTTTTGCGGTAACGTCACTTACTCCAGGGAAGTCACCAACGCACTGTTAGACCGGGGATACCAGGTCAGTTTCCTGCACTTTGCCCAAGAAGCGGGCCCGCTCGACAGGAACAATACGGCGTGGAGCATGGCAAATGGTTCGTGGGGAAAGGGAATTGCTCAAACCTCATATACCAGTTCGCTCTCGCCCGCGAGTTGCAACGAAGTCTCTTTACCCTGTCACTACAAATCGCAAATTTATACGATTCCCACTCTCAAATCCCGCACAGTGCTGATGAAATCTCTGCGGCGGCTGAAACCCGATGTGGTTCACGCTTCCCTGACGCTTTCGCCTCTAGACTTTCTGCTGCCGGAAATTTGTCAAGAATTGAATTTGCCTCTGGTGGCGACTTTTCACCCGCCGTTCGATCGCAAATTGCGGAATTTGACATCGGGAACCCAACACCTGATGTATCAACTGTACGCTCCGTTTTTGGCTCACTACGACTCAACGATCGTGTTTTCTCAGATTCAGCGGGATATATTGGTGAAGTTGGGAGTGCCGGAAGAACGGGTGGCGGTGATTCCCAACGGAGTGGATGCGGTGAAGTATTCGCCCGGGCCTTCGGGGTTGAAGTCCCAATTAAAAGCCGATCGAATTTTTGTGTACCAAGGCCGCATTGCCCCGGAGAAAAATGTCGAGGCTTTGCTGAAAGCCTGGAAACTGTGCAATTTTGGCCCTGGCAACGTGTTGGCGATCGTAGGCGACGGGCCCCTAGCCGCGTCGCTCCAACTGTCTTACGGCGAAGAGGATGGCATTGTGTGGCTCGGATTTGTCGCCGAGGAGGAACGCCGGATCGAAATTCTGCGGGGTGCAGACGTATTTATTTTGCCTTCTTTGGTGGAGGGACTGTCGCTGTCGCTGCTGGAAGCGATGGCCTGCGGTTTAGCTTGTTTGGCAACGGATGCCGGTGCTGACGGCGAGGCCTTGGAGGAAGGCGCGGGGGTAGTTTTGAACACTCAGCGGGTGCGGAGTCAGTTGCAAACCTTGCTGCCGCTGTTTTGCGATCATCCTGAATTGGGAACGCTGCTGGGCCAAAAAGCTCGACAAAGGGCGATCGAGCGGTACACTCTCAGTCAGAATATTACGGAGTTGGAAAAGCTGTACTCAGAGGTTTTGCAAAAGCAGCGCGTGCCACTTCGGGGGTTGGCATAAAAGATTATGGATTATTTTGGAGTAGGGAAACGGCATTGCCGTGTCCTCTTTGCTCGCTCCCACGCTCTCTCTGGGGATGTAGAATTACCCATAATTAGGACACGGCAGTGCCGTTTCCCTACAATTAATCGGGTAATGGTTACATCTCTGGCGATCGCAATGGATTATTTTGGGGTAGGGAAACGACATTGCCTAACTTCCCGGGCGCAAATAATCCAAAAGCCGATCGCCCGAATCGGCCCGAATCAAAGCAACCACAACATCCGGCAAACTTCCCAAACTCGGATAAACAAAATAACGCGGTTCCCACCGCGGCCCAAACTTATCTTTAAAACTGTGCAATCCCTTAAAATTATAAAACTTGCTCAAGTGATCCGAAAGATAAATCAAAACCTTTTCCAACCGCCCGGATTTCTCAGCTTCTCCAACTCCCGCCAAGGCCGACAAACCCAAATCAAATTCTTCATATCCCAATTCTTGACAGTGCTGCAACATCGAAGCAAACAAACACTCCATCGTGCCATTTTCCACCTCAGTGCGACGGCGCATTAAATCAACTCCAACTACCCCATCTCCCGCCGATATCATATTAGCAAAAGCACTAATTCTACCGTCTGGAGTGTGGATGGCTGCGGCGCGAGTTTCCCGCAAATATGCCTCGTCAAACCAACCCACCGAAAACTTTTTTTCCGCACCCTGAACCATTTGCAGCCACTCGTCGCTGACGAGTTTCATTTGCCGCATCAATTCGGAACTTAAAGGAGGTTCGTAAAATTCGATTTGATGGCCGGCTTTTGTAAGCCTGTTGATAGCAGTTCTCAAGTTTTGATTGGTCTTGCCTTTGAGAGTAAAAGTTTTGAGATTGACAATAGCTTCTTCGCCAATTTGCACCACTCGAAAACCGAGAGTAGAATACATTTCTCTATCGTCGGGCAAAGTTTGATAAAAGGCTGGATACCAATCGTTGCGATCGCAAAATTCTTGAAACCCCAGAATTGCCTCTTTGCGGTCTTCAGCGGGCCCGATGGGGTCTCCCAAAGCGATCGCACCTCTACCTTTCGGCACGTAGGCGATCGTACTTTTGCCAGAAGGACTAAAATAATAAGATTTATCCTCAAGCAACGCCAGTCTAGCTAGCGTTGTCCGCCCGTATTCTGCGACAACTTCTTTAGCTTTATTCCGTTCCGAAATACTTGCCGAATCTCGCAGCAGCACCGGCCGCAGCAGCATCAAAAGTGCGTAACCAAGCGTTACCGTACCCACAGCATAAATCGAATCCGCAAAAAAGTTAGCAAACCGAGTTTTCGTCGCCAACCCCGCATTGTCCGCCGTAAAAAACATGGCGAAAGTCTGGAACAAAGCTGTGTCTAAACCAAAATTAACCGGTTGTCCGTTAACTTCAAAACGCCCGTCCAGAATGTAAAAACCCGCCGTCCCGTAAGCCAGCGTAAACAGCAAAGCCCCCAGCAAAACCCGGATTCCTTGAGCAATTGAAGGGCGATCGGATTTAGCTGTAAAACTCTTTCGCATTACCAACAACTGAAACAACAGCACCCCAGAAAGCAAGCTTTCTTCAACATCCAATCCCTTGACTAAATGAATTACAATAGAAACGATTAACAATCCCACCGTCAGCAACCAAGCAACCCGCTTGCGCCGCAACAAATTAGTTGCCAGAGTTAGCAGCATAAATCCGATAACTGCTGCAAAAAAATGACCGCCCGCACGCACGGGAAAAGGGAAAAACGGTTCTAGCCAATTTCGGCGATCGGGTAAACTGGGAGTTACAGCAGACAGCAGGTTAATAACTCCTACCAATCCGGTTAAAAATGATGCAGTCCAGAGTCCAATCCTAGTTTTTTGGGATAACACAGTTCACCTTTCTAATTTTTCTGTGCGGCCAGTGATATTTTAAACTGTTTTCCAACATAACTCAAAGAATCGGCTAAATGCTTGTGCCAATAATTCCAACCGACATCGGGGCCGACAATCCCGTGTCCTCCGGGAAATTTGTGAAACTCGTTGGCAATACCCAAACTGTTTAATTGCTCGTGAAACTGTTGAGTTGAAATCAGAAAATTTTCGTCTCCTTCCCCCGCATCCAAATAAGCGCGCAACTGCTGTTTATCTTTAACACTAAGTTTTTCCACTAAATATTTAGGACTGTTAGCCTGGCCGCTTTGATCTGTAAAATAACCGCTGTGACTGAACAGAATATTAAAATTATTCAAGTAGCGCAAACCGATATTAAAAGCTCCCCAACCCCCCGAAGATTGTCCTCCCATTGCCCAGAATTTGGGGTCTTCCAGCGTTCTGTAGCGCGATTTTACGATTGTCGCTAACTCGGAGCCGATCGCACTTCCTACCTTACCGTTCGGCCCGTCAAAATACTGCGGGTCCCACAAAGGGCTCGTACCCCGCTTGTCGTTTCCGTCTGGAGTAATGACAATTGACGGCGGCAATCTTTTGCTTTTATATAAATCGTGAAGCACAGAAGTAACAGCAGCTTTGTCCTGATAAGCGCGCGCGTCTCCGTGCCCGCCGTGCAGCAAAAAAATCACTGGATAGCGCTGTTTGGGATTTTTTGCGTACCCAGGCGGCAAAATTAAGCCGTAAGTGCGCTCTGAATTCATAGCTGCACTTTTATATGTTTTTAGTTCAAATCTTAAGTCGGCATCGGCTATGATTTTCGGAGGGTCTAACTGAGGTGCTCCGGCAATAAAGACGTACCAGTATCCAGCTCCGCCTAAGAGCAGGATAGCACCTGCACCTATACCCAAAACTTTTCCGATCCATTTAGGCATAATGTTAGTTGACGGTTGACGGTTGACGGTTGACGGTTGTTGGTTATTTGTTATTTGTTACATATAAAATCATTAATACCCAATGCCCAATGACCAATTCCCCATTCCCAATTCGCCATTCCCAATGCCCGATGCCCAATGCCCAATGACCAATTCCCCATTCCCAATGCCCAATGCCCCATTCCCAACAAAATGACTTACCGAAATCCCGCTCCTACAGTTGATATTATCATCGAATTAGCCGATCGCCCGCACCGCCCGATCGTACTCATCGAACGCCGCAATATTCCCTACGGCTGGGCAATTCCCGGCGGCTTTGTCGATTACGGGGAATCGGTTGAAACGGCGGCCAAACGCGAAGCTTTAGAAGAAACGAGCTTGAATGTAGAATTAATCGAGCAATTTTACGTTTATTCTGACCCAAATCGCGACCTCCGCCAACACACTATCAGTATTGTATTTTTGGCTTCTGCAACGGGCGAACCTCAAGCCGCCGACGATGCTAAAAATTTACAATTTTTTGAATCTTGGCAGATTCCCCATCAATTGTGTTTCGATCACGATCGCATTTTACGAGATTATTGGCGTTACCGTCATTATGGATTGCGTCCGCGTTTGTAGGAGGGGAGTTTTTGTGTAGTTCATTTCACATCTTTCATCAATGTCAGGAACAGGCAAGATACCTGTTCCACAAAAAAAAATCAATGTTATTGTGGAACGGGCTTCTAGCCCGGTCTTGAGAATGTTGCAGCATCTGAGTTCATCCAACTAAATTTTATGCCAATCTTGACAATATTAGGCGGAGGTGCATGGGGTTCGGCCTTGGCAAATCTCGCAACTAAAAAAGGTAATCAAGTTAATTTGTGGTCGCGCCGCAGTTCTGTTAATCTAGAATCAGTTATTATAGGTACGGATGTTGTGGTTTCGGCAGTTTCGATGAAAGGGGTGGCCGCAACAGTCGATCGGCTGCTTTCCTTACAGTTAAGTCCCTGTACAATTATAGTTACCGTCACCAAAGGTTTAGACCCCGCGAGTACGCGCACTCCGTCTCAAATTTGGCAAAATGCCTTTCCCAACAATTCAATTGTGGTACTTTCGGGCCCCAATCTTTCCGAAGAAATTCAGCAGGGATTGCCGGCTGCAACGGTAGCGGCGAGTTTGGATTTAGCTGCAGCGAAGCAAGTGCAAAATATTTACAGTTCTGATATTTTTCGGGTTTATGTGAATGAAGACCCGCTGGGGACTGAGTTAGGTGGAACTTTGAAAAATGTATTTGCGATCGCCGCCGGTGTTTGCGACGGTTTACAATTAGGAACTAACGCTAAATCTGCTTTGCTGACTCGCGCTTTACCGGAAATGATTCGGGTGGGAGTTCGTTTGGGAGCTCGCGCAGAAACTTTTTATGGTTTGTCTGGTTTGGGAGATTTACTCGCTACTTGCAACAGTTCTTTGTCGCGCAATTATCGGGTTGGTTTCGGATTGGCTGAAGGTAAATCTTTGGAGCAAATATTGCACGAATTGCGGAGCACTGCTGAGGGAGTCAATACTACTAATGTGTTGATTGATTTAGCGGAGCGCCGCGAAATTGAAGTCCCCGTTTCCGGTCAAGTTTACCGCTTGCTGAACGGTGAAATTACTGCCGAACAAGCCGTTTTATCGCTGATGGAACGAGCTTTGAAACCGGAGTGAGTAAGTTTTTTAGCATTAAAATTTAAGTTTTTGGGCGGGCAAGATGCCCACCCCAGAAGAAGTTTTCAGAAAAACCATCCACAATAAATTTACTCTTTGTGGAACAGGCATCTTGCCTGTTGCTGACGCGATTTGAAACCGGAGTAAGTAAGTTTTTTTAGCATTAAAACTTAACTCTTTGGGCGGGCAAGATGCCCACCCCACAAGAAGTTTTCAGAAAAACCATCCACAATAAATTCACTCTTTGTGGAACAGGCATCTTGCCTGTTGCTGACGCGATTTGAAACCGGAGTAAGTAAGTTTTTTAGCATTAAAACTTAACTCTTTGGGCGGGCAAGATGCCCACCCCACAAGAAGTTTTCAGAAAAACTATCCACAATAAATTCACTCTTTGTGGAACAGGCATCTTGCCTGTTGCTGACAATGATGCAAGATGTGAGATGAATCCTATTTACTTACCGCCGTAATAAAAAGCGATTTCTTTTTCTTTCAGCGGTGCGAAGTCTGCATCAACGAGCATTTTATCGAGCTCGTTTTGAGGAATGTGTTTTGCTCCAATGCGGACAATGCGCGATCGCATTGTATTCGACACTCCGCTGCGCTGTCTCCCCGCTTCCAAGCCCATCACTTTGCTGTACAGTTCTAGTTTGCCTTGGGGAATTGGAGTGCCGTCAAAGTCGATTCCCTTTGAGATCGCAACATCGATCGCATCTGCACCAGTTGTAGATTGAGTCGCTGAGTTTGTTTCTGAAGACATTGTGTTGTGCTATCAAAGTTTGTTGTGGAAGCATTTTATCAGAGAACTCTTTACTTTGGTCAAATTTGTCAATATTAATACAGCAGATTGCAGGTTTACGAAATACACCTTAGATATATAGATCCCCGTAGGGACACGGCATTGCTACAAGTAGGGACAGGGAGCATCCCAATTTGGTAAAAAGCGTTTTTTAGGAGTGCGAGCGTCTCGCTCGCGATCTAGCCGCGAGCGAGACGCTCGCACGCTATATCATCCAAATATATTGTTCTGATGCAACCGTCCATGATGTGAAAGCAAAAATGGGATGCTCCCTAGGGACACGGCATTGCTACAAGTAGGGACACGGCATTGCTACAAGTAGGGACACGGCATTGCCGTGTCTTACCTGAAAAGTGCTGTATTTTGCATCGCTTTGACTATTTGGCTTGGGCGGACTTAACTACAGCGAAAACAACTGACCAGCTTCCCTCAAATCCACATTTCCCCCGCTCACAATTACGCCAATCCTCGCATTTTCAGCCTGCACAACACCTGACAACAAAGCCGCCGCCGCTAACACTCCAGTCGGCTCTACAACTATCTTCATCCGCTCCCACATAAAAAACATTGTCTGGCGAATTGCGGCTTCCGAAACTGTTGCCATATCATCAACATAATGCAGCACCAAAGGAAAAGTTAATTTTCCCAAATACGGCGTGCGCGCGCCGTCAGCAATCGTATCCGGGTTGCTAACAGTTTGCAGCGTTTTTGTGCGGAACGATCGCGCGGCATCGTCTGCTTGTTCCGGTTCTACTCCGATTATTTTACACTGCGGAGACAAAGTTTTTGCTGCGATCGCGCATCCCGACAGCAAACCCCCGCCGCCGCAGCAAACCAAAAGCAAATCCAACTCCCCAACTTCTGCGATTAATTCCAGCGCCGCCGTACCTTGTCCCGCAATCACCCGCGCGTCATCATAAGGAGGAATAATTGTCAAGTGTCGCTCCTCGGCAATTTGGGCGGTGAGCTCTTCCCGCGCAACTTGAGTTCGATCGTACAAAATAATTTCCGCACCGTAGCCGCGAGTCCCTTCCTGCTTGACTTTTGGCGCGTCTGCCGGCATCACCACAGTAGCAGGAATTTGTAGCAACCGTGCGGCAAGGGCGATCGCCTGCGCGTGATTTCCCGAAGAAAAAGTCAGCACTCCCCGCTGTTTTTCGGCTTCAGATAGCTGCATCAAAGCATTGCAA
This sequence comes from Microcoleus pseudofavosus SVA1_A4, assembly GCF_036700565.1. NCBI lineage: Bacteria > Bacillati > Cyanobacteriota > Cyanophyceae > Oscillatoriales > Microcoleaceae > Microcoleus > Microcoleus pseudofavosus. The sequence goes on along the minus strand of NZ_JAUBPE010000010.1, from coordinate 30,766 downwards.
GCACCTCGAAATTTAAACGAACCCGTCCGCTGAAAGTTTTCGCACTTGAAAAATACCTGAGAATTTGTCTGTTTGTTGAAAGTTTCCGAAGTAAGCACCGGCGTCTTGAAAGCTCTGTCCTGCAAGCGATTTGCTGCCGCCACCACATCGGCGAAACTGACTGACAAGGGATTTTCAGTAGAGAAGTGGACACTCATAGATTTTAGATTTGGACGATCGAGGATTCTATTTGTAGGGTGGGCAGTACCCGCTTCACTCCTACCATTAAATTATAAGTTTTTAATTTATAAACTTATTAAAAATTCTTATTATTAACTGTTGCGCTCAATTGTTCAAAAAGCTTTAGACTAAAATCACACTTATTGCAACTTACTATCAAAAAGTAAAGTTGCGTTTGTACTGCCATAGGAGAGCGATTAATGAATACAAAGTTAAAAGTGCTGGCTGGTGCTAGCGCGGGATTGTTGCTGCTAGCGGGTTTGACGGCTAATGCAGTTGGAATCGGACAGCGGGCGATCGCCCAAACAACCCCGAAGGGCGATCCTCTTCGAGGGCTTCGCCAACGAGATTTAAGAGCACAAGCTCCCATAAATCGCATTAGAATCGTATTTGCCAACCGCAGGGATGCTACAGATTTACAAAATAAAGCCAATCAAGTAGCGCAAATACTTTCCAAAGAAATCGGAATGCCCGTAGAAGCAGTAATCGGCGACGAAACCGCCGCTGTAGAAGCTTTGAGGGCCGACAGAGCAGATGTTGCATTTGTAGCAGGCCGCGCGGCATTAAAAGCAGAACAATTGGCCAAAGCGCGGATGTATTTAGCGGAAGTTCGCAGCGATTATTCCGGCGGAAATACCTACGATTCTATATTTGTAGTGCGTCAAGACAGCCCGCTGCGCCCGAAAGCTTCGGCAAAGCAAACTCTCGAACAATTGAAAGGCAAAAAAATGGCTTTCACCTCTCGAACTTCCGGTTCGGGATTTATTTTCCCAGTCGGAGAATTGGTAGGTCAAGGATTAGTTTCCGGGCCCGATAGACTGGAAACTTTCTTCGGAAATGTCACCTACGGCGACGGTTACAGCAGCGCTTTGCAAGCTGTTTTAAGAGGTCAAGCAGAAGTCGCAACCGTCTCGGAATACGCCTTGCTACCGCCTTGGATTACCGCAGCAGAAGGCAAGCAGTTGCGAGTGCTGCAAAAAGTTCCCGGAGTTCCCGCCCACGGAATTGTGATTGACGATCGCGTTCCTGCACCCATGCGGGAAAAGCTGGTTAATGCTTTCATGAAAATGAACGAACCTGCAAACAATCAATTGTTCCGCAGTTTGTACAATTCCCAGAAATTGGTGAAAGTCGATCATGCGCGCCATTTAGCAACCTTGCGCCAAGCTTTGGTGCGCGCCAAATTAGAGCCGTAATCTAATACTAATTCTGAAAAGTAGCACCTGAAATTCGTAGGGACACGGCAGTGCCGTGTCCCTACCGCTGGCTGAAATTCGTAGGGACACAGCACTGCTGTGTCCCTACCGCAATATAAATTTCCAACCAGCCATCTGGTGCATTAAATTAATTACCAAAATTCTCAATAAATATCCCCCATGACTATCGAATGCAGCAAATTAGAAACAGCTTATTCACCATCGCTAAATCGCCCGATTCTCAACGGGATTGATTGCCAAATCAAACAAGGCGAATTTGTAGCGCTGCTGGGTTTGAACGGCGCGGGAAAATCCACGCTATTGCGTTCTTTTGTCGGCTTAGTTCCCGTCAAAACCGGAGAAATTCGGATTAACAATACAGTGATAACTCCGCGCACGCTGAGGCGAATTCGACGCGATATCGGCTTAATTTTTCAAGGTGGCGGGTTGGTCAAACAGTCATCGGCGATCGACAATGTGCTGTGCGGTTGCTTGGGAAGCTTAAATACTTGGGAGACGCTGTGGGGTTTTCCGAAGAAACAGCGCGATCGAGCTTTTGAATTGCTGGCAAACTTCGGACTCAAAGACCTAGCATATCAAAAAACCGGACAACTCAGCGGCGGACAACAGCAAAAAGTCGCCATCGCCCGCGCCTTAATTCAATCTCCACAGATTTTACTAGCTGACGAACCCACCAGCGGATTAGACGTAATCGCAGCCCAACAAGTAATGGAAATCCTCGCTCAACTGCACAAAGAACAAGGAATGACAATAGTTGTAGTATTGCACGACTTGGGAATGGCCAGCACTTATCCAGAAAGAGCGATCGTCCTCGATGCCGGTCAGATAGTCTATGATGGCAAATGCCACAACCTCTCCGACAAATTTAGCAAATTAACACATCCCAAAGTAGAAGCGTGAACCCCTCTCTTTTTCCTCTTCCTTCGCTTCCTTTGCGTCTTCGCGGTTCGTTTAAAAACATCCCCTTTAAAAATCAAAAAATAAAAGCAGATGACCGAAAAAAAATTGGGTAACTTATCGAAAAATTCGGGCTGGATCAAGAACCTCGGTATCGTAGCAGGTTTAATTTTACTTTACGGTTGGGCGCTCAGGGGACTAGAAATTGATGCAGCAACCTTGGCCGGCAGTTTGCCTTACATGACCGATTTTATCTCGCGCTTGTGGCCGCCGAATCTCGAAATAATCGATGTAGCGATTAAAGCTTTGATCGAGACAATTCAAATGTCGCTTTGGGGAACGACAATCGGGGCAATTCTTTCCGTACCCGTTGCTATTTGCAGCGCTCGCAACATAGCACCAAACTGGTTGCAATGGCTGGCAAATTTGGTGCAAAATGCAGTGCGTTCTGTTCCTTCAATTGTGCTGGGGTTGCTGTTTGTATCGGCGACTGGTTTGGGCGCGCCGGCGGGTACTTTGGCGCTGGCAATTTATACGATCGGCTATCTTGCTAAATTTTATCAGGAGGCGATCGAATCAGTGGAAGCGCGATCGGTCGAATCGTTGCAAGTCGCGGGTGCATCTTGGCTGCAAGTTGCACAATACGGCATTTTCCCGCAAGTATTGCCACTAGCCTTGGGTTACACGCTGTGGATGTTTGAGTATAACATTCGGGCGGCTTCGGTTTTGGGAGTGGTCGGCGCTGGCGGAATTGGCTTTGAATTGGTGAATTATATCAGGTCTTTTGAATACAATAAGGCAACAACAATGATGTTAGTGCTGTTAGTTGTAGTGACGGTTATAGATGTAATTAGCAGCAAATGGCGGCAGCAACTAGAAACCAAATAAAGACAGGTTTAGAAACAAAACAAGGACACGGCATTACCGTGTCCTTGTTTTGTATTGTAGGGACACAGCATTGCCGTGTCCCCCCGTACCGCCGATATCCCGATTAGACTTCTTGCCGTTTAGAACAAGAACAATTCAGAATTACCGGAAACTCCCAAATTGACATCGACAGTTGCAAACAAACTGTTACCGCCAACAGTAGAACCGTTGCTATCGTAATACAGTTTAGTAGATGCAGACAAACTGTCGTAGATAGCCATGATCGACGGCCCGGTTAAAGTTGCTTCGAGTGCAGTTACACCGACTGTACTGCTGTAAGCGTAGAAACTCGAACCCAAAGGTCCAGATCCGGTTGTAAACGCTGCAAAACCAGTTTTGTCGAGGTTAATTACATCATCAGCAATGCTGTAATTGGTAATTAAATCCCCGCCGCCAGCAGTAGTTCCGCTGAACACAAACACATCCGCACCAGCCCCGCCGTTGAGAACATTTGTTCCTAAACCGCCGATTAAAGTGTCATTCCCGTCGCCGCCGAAGAGACTGTCGTCACCAGCGCCACCGAAGAGACTGTCGTTACCAGCGCCGCCCGATATGCTGTCGTTACCAGCGCCACCGTCGAAAATATCAGCACTCGATCCGCCGTTCAAAATATCGGAGAACTCAGTGCCGGTGACGTTATTAGCGCTCGCGTTTCCTGTGAATAAGACAGGCGTGGTAAAGTTGTAACCGCCAGCACCAGAACCGAAGTTGTTAACTCCGTTTGTCGGGAAAGTACCCGGATTAGCAGTTAAATCGACAACGCTACCAGAATTCGTAGTGCCAGTGCCAGAAGATGCGATCGTACCTGTAAATACAAAGTCCGCCGTTCCCAGATTGCTAGCAGCAGTACCCAGATTCGCGATCGAGGTAGAACCGCCCGTCACCGTACCGTTCGAGTCAAAATACAACACCGTTTCGTTCGACGCATTAGTAAATGCGAAGAAACCAGCAGTTGTAGAACTGCCCAAAGCTTTAGCTTGTGCAGCTTCCAAAGAGGCATAGGTTCCGCCGGTGAAAATCACCAACTCTTTGCCAGTAATGTCAGGAGTTGAACCGCTAACACCGTCAAAGTTAGTCGTAGTCAAATTCCCGAAAGCGTTCGCGGTAAACTGCAATTTGTCAACCCCGAAAGCAAAGTCGGTAATTGTATCGCCGCCTTCACCTGCCGCCTTGTAAACAAAGAGATCCGCACCAGAACCACCAGTCAGAATATCTGCACCGCTACCGCCAGTGAGGATGTCAGCAAACTGAGTAGCAGTCACGCTGTTAGCACTGTCATTGCCCGTAAACAACACAGGCGTGGTAAAGTTGTAACCGCCAGCACCAGAACCGAAATTGTTAAAGGCGATCGGGTAAGTATTCCCAGCAGCAGTTAAATCGACAACGCTACCAGAATTAGTAGTGCTAGTGCCAGAAGATGCGATCGTACCTGTAAATACAAAGTCCGCCGTTCCCAGATTGCTAGCAGCAGTACCCAGATTCGCGATCGAGGTAGAACCGCCGGCTACGGTACCGTTCGAGTCAAAATACAACACAGTCTCGTTCGACGCATTAGTAAATGCGAAGAAACCAGCAGTTGTAGAACTGCCCAAAGCTTTAGCTTGTGCAGCTTCCAAAGAGGCATAACTGCCGCCGGTGAAAATCACCAACTCTTTGCCAGTAATGTCAGGAGTTGAACCGCTAACACCGTCAAAGTTAGTCGTAGTCAAATTGCCGAATTCGCTCGCTGCAAACTGGAATTTGTCAACCCCGAAAGCAAAGTCGGTAATTGTATCGCCGCCTTCACCTGCCGCCTTGTAAACAAAGAGATCCGCACCAGAACCACCAGTCAGAATATCTGCACCGCTACCGCCAGTGAGGATGTCAGCAAACTGAGTAGCAGTCACGCTGTTAGCACTGTCATTGCCCGTAAACAAGACAGGCGTGGTAAAGTTGTAACCGCCAGCACCAGAACCGAAATTGTTAAAGGCGATCGGGTAAGTATTCCCAGCAGCAGTTAAATCGACAACGCTACCAGAATTAGTAGTGCCAGTGCCAGAAGATGCGATCGTACCTGTAAATACAAAGTCCGCCGTTCCCAGATTGCTAGCAGCAGTACCCAGATTCGCGATCGAGGTAGAACCGCCGGCTACGGTACCGTTCGAGTCAAAATACAACACCGTTTCGTTCGAGGCATTAGTAAATGCGAAGAAACCAGCAGTTGTAGAACTGCCCAAAGCTTTAGCTTGTGCAGCTTCCAAAGAGGCATAACTGCCGCCGGTGAAAATCACTAACTCTTTGCCAGTAATGTCAGGAGAAACCCCGCTAACACCGTCAAAGTTAGTCGCAGTCAAATTCCCGAATTCGCTCGCTGCAAACTGCAATTTGTCAGTTCCCGACTTAAAGTCAGAAATTTTATCGCCGCCTTCTTTCGTTGTCCTGTAGACAAAGACATCGGCACCAGTGCCGCCGCTGAGGACATCTAATCCGAGGCTGCCGGTGATGGTATCGTTGCCGTCACCGCCGTTAATCGTATCGTTGAAATTGCTGCCGATGATGTTGTCATCGCCTGCTAAACCATCGATTTTAATTGCCGCTGGAAAAGTACCGAAATTGAAAATATCAGGGCCGGAAGTACCGACAGGAACAGTTAGCGATGAACCGGTGAAGACAAAGTTACTGACTTGCAGGCTAAATTTCACCGAGAAACTGGTCACAATTTCAAAGCGCGCCCCAACAGCAAATACCAGCACAGAACGGCCGGTAGAGGCATCTGTAAACTGACAGAAAGTAGGTGCGTCTGGGTTGCCGCCCAAAGCTGCAAACCGCGCTTGCAAAGTGGCGATGCTAGTAACGCTGATATCGGCGCTGAAGTCGAGCAAATTAGCGCTGCCGATGCTTCCAACAACAGAAGTAGCAGTAATCGACACTCGGGTCAAGCTAGTAACGCTGAGATTAAAAGCTGCGGTAGAAAACTCTAAAACATCGTCATCGACATTAAAGTCAGTAATTAAGTCAGCTTCTGCAACTGTTGTAATCTCTTGACGGGAAGTGCGGTAAATAAAGCGATCCTTTCCAGCACCCCCAATGAGAGTATTGGTTCCTGCGCCACCTTCGATCGTGTCATCACCGTCATTTCCGGTTAACTTGTCATTGCCAATACCGCCGATGATTTTGTCTTTGTCCTTACCGCCTTCGATATCGTCATCGTCATCGCCGCCGTCGATATCATTATCGCCATCGCCGCCTTTAATTTTGTCCTTGCCTTTGCCTCCGATTATTGTATCTTTGCCGATGCCACCTTCGATATCGTCATCGTCATCGCCGCCGTCGATATCGCTATCGCCATCACCGCCTTTAATCTTGTCCTTGCCTTTGTCTCCTTTAATTTTGTTTTTGCCCTTACCGCCTGTAATGTCATCGTCACCATCGCCGCCTTCGATGTCGTTATCGAGCGTCGCCGAACCGACAATAACTTGAGGATTTGTATTGCCAGCAAACTTAAAGACATTTTGCTCGATTTTCAAGCTAAAACGTTGGCCGGTGACAACGGTTGTGCCGTTGCTAACTTCAAAACCAAAAGTAGCCGCACCGATAAAACCTGTTGCCGCTTGGAAAGTTAACAAACCGAGGTTAATGTCTGCTTGAGTGAAGGTAACACCGAGTTGTGTTACGGCGACTCCCTTAAAGAATAGTTGCCCGGTTTTAGCATCGGGCAGCTCGGTTAGCTTGAAGACTGTGGCGCTAGCACCTTGCGAGCCACCGACAAACCGCAACAACTCAGAAGTAATAGTAGTTTGGCTGCCACCGGAAGCGGCAATCAGGCTATTATTAGCTTCCACTCGCAAAGGGGTGTTAATCACCGTCGGAGTTGGAGTTGGAGTTGGAGTTGGAGGGGTAACTCCCAAAAAGCTGCCAGCTTTCAGAATACTCGCGTTGACATTCAACAATAGCGCCAGCACAAAGTTACTGCTGCCCCGAATTTCGGTATTGAGGCCGACTTGTACAAAGGACAAGCTGCTAAAATTCAACTCGCCAAACAGCAGAAACTTGTCGCTGCCGTCTGTGTAGTCAGTGATGACTGAACTGCCGGGACTGGTAGTGTTACTGATGACAAAAACGTCATTTCCAGCACCGCCGATACAGGTATGGTTGCCAGTACCGCCAACGATCGTATCGTTGCCAGTATTGCCCATCAGCGTATCGTTGCCAGATCCGCCGCCGACAACGCTGTCGTCACCGTCGCCACCGTCTGCCATGTCATTGCCGTCGCCAGTAACGAGGGTATCGTTGCCCGCACCGCCCATCGCGGTATCGTCGCCGTCGCCGCCGAGCACGCTGTCGTCGCCGTCGTCACCCATACAAACGTCGTTGCCAGAACCGCCGATCAGGGTATCTTTGCCGTCGCCGCCGCTAACACTGTCGTCGCCGCCGTCACCCATGCAAACGTCGTTGCCAGAACCGCCGATCAGGGTATCTTTGCCGTCACCGCCGATCGCGCTGTCGTCGCCGTCGCCGCCGAGCACGCTGTCGTCGCCGCCGTCGCCCATACAAACGTCGTTGCCAGAACCGCCGATCAGGGTATCTTTGCCGTCGCCGCCGCTAACGCTGTCGTCGCCGCCGTCACCCATGCAAACGTCGTTGCCAGAACCGCCGATCAGGGTATCGTTGCCAGCACCGCCGCTAACGCTGTCGTCGCCGTCGTCGCCCATGCAAACGTCGCTGCCAGAACCGCCCATCACGGTATCGTTATCTTTGCCACCGCTAACGTTGTCGTCGCCGTCGCTGCCGCTAACGTTGTCGTTGCCCCGATCGCCCGTGACGGTATCGTTGCCTTCACCGCCCTCGCATTTGTCGTCGCCTTTGCCACCGTAGACGGTATCGCTGCCGGTGCCGCCGTCAACGTCATCATCTCCGTCGTTACCGTGCACCCAGTCATCGCCGTCATCGCCTTTGCAGGTATCTTTGCCACTGCCGCCAAAGATAGTATCGTTGTCTTTACCGCCATCAACCTTGTCGTCGCCTTTGCCGCCGTCGCACTTGTCTTTGCCGCGATCGCCCTTTATTTCATCTTCGTCATCGCCGCCCTGGCAATCGTCATCACCTTTACCTCCGTAGATTTTATTTTTGCCGCGCTTTACTTTGATTTTGTCATCGCCTTTTTTGCCGAATATCGACTTGTTGTCAGCGCTGGTGGCCATAATTAAGTCATCGTCATCGCTGCCTTCGATCGTCTGGAGAGCACTGCCGCTGTCATCATCTTTTTTGTCGCCCCCACTTTCTTCGGGTACGCCGTTAAATTCAGCAATTGTGCTGCTATCCTCAGCACCTTTTTCGGATGCGCCGTTAAACTGATTTGCCACTTTGCCGTTACTGCTGCTGCCGGTGTTTTCTGCGATCGCTTCGTCAATTAACTTGGCTAACCCGCTGTCGAAATTTTTAGCGGTGGTGTTGCTCAAAGCCGCGAGGCGATCGAGATCGCTGGCCGAAAGCGGGAACTCTGGTGCGCCGTCATCGAGGGCAAGAGGCGAAGCACTTGTTAAATCTGCATTAGAATTCGGCATATTTGGCACGGTAGATGAGCTGGTTTTTGTCATGTCAGGAATTTTCGTTTCATCTCGATCGGGAAAAAGTGTTCCCGATACATTTCCTAACAACATTTCTTCTTCTTCCATCTTTGATATTTCCCAACAACTGGTAAGCTTCTTAGAATCAATTTATCAGCAAACAGGAGGCAGCAGAAGAAAAAAAATCAACTTCATACTTTCTCCTGTTAGAGGAGCTGGTGTCCCCACCTTTCTGTTATAGATGCTCTTTAAACTGCAAGGCGGTTATTTCTAGCAGTTGCGAGTTTTCTATTCTGCAATTGCGCAGTAAAAATAATTGAACCGCCACCCACACCGTAAGTGCTGCGCCGAAGCGCCTAGCGCTTTTGATGTTCTGCGTAATTTCTACAGTAAGCTGCGCCGAAGTGCGCCGAAGTGTAGTTTTTTTACGTAATTTCTACAGTGAACTATCAGAATTTAAACTCGCCACTGACAACTCCCCAAAACCTTTCTCCCCTAAATTTTTCCCTTGCTTTTTCCGCGATCGAGCCTGGGTGCATTGAAGTTTTCTAATACTCCCAGTTCAGACAAATCCTTCCCTGACTTAGGATTTGAATTTATTTAATAAACGACTGCACCTTCCTAATTTTAGTTCCCGATGATTAATTAGAAATTTAGATAGTTCGCCCGGGAAAATATTGGTTTTAATTTTCTCTCGGACAATTTGATCTCAATCCTAGCGAACTGAGCAAAAAGTTTTTTTTTCAGCTTTTTACTAACAAATATGCAAAACTTTATCTATCTCAAGACAGATTGTAAAATTCCGAAACAAACAGTAATAAACGCAGGAGTTGTTTTTGGTTGCAGTTGCAAGCTCGATCGGCATTTGGAGGGGGAATGACGCAGGGCCGGCCTGAGAAACCCGGTTGCTTTGTAGGTGTCGGGTTGCTTTTCCCCAATATTTCTCCGAGAAACTGGCTTGATGAGGCTTAGTCGTCTCGATGATAAAAATGCTTGTTTCTTGAGAGGAATAAAATTATTTTATTGCCGTTGTATTGTAGAGAATTATTGGCTCATTAACTTTTTTTTCCTGTTGAATTTTAACTCTCTTAAGGCAGTTAAATAAAAAAAAATCCCATAACAGGGAAGCGGTAAATTAGCAATGAGCGATTAGCAATTATCAACGGTAAACTATCGATTACCGATCGCCGGTGAGGGCTTATAGATGAGGGCGGAGGGCTTACGGATGAGAGCGGAGGGCTGACCAATTAATTAATTGACACAAAATCAAGATTTCTGATGGGGGGCTGGTGGTAGAGGATAAGCGGTTAGGACAGATCGACCGATCGCCGCCCAAAAAATTTTACTCAACTTTGCCTCCCATATTGCCCTGAAACCGGTTGGCGAGAGCCGAAGTAATTTTAATAAGAACTAGAGATCCGCCTGGTAAAGTGCCTCCAATTTAACTTTACTCAGCAATGCTCAACTCAAGTTCGCGATAAATGTACAGGGGTCTGCGGTAGAGGTGCAAAATGTTAAAGATAGCAAAATTGGAGAAAATTTGGCTTTCACCGAGCCACAGGGCAATCAAAACTAATAAACTGTTATTAAAGTACAAGTTTTATACCCTAAAAGTGTTTGAACAAATATATTTGAGTCCAGCACTCGCCCGATCGGGGGAAGCGCATTCAGAAACTTTGATTGAAAGAGTAAAAATCAGTTTGTCGATCGTTATTGCTAGTGGCAAAAACGCAGGCAAATTCAGAATTAAGGCGGGAGGGCGCTAAATCGGTGAGCCAGGAATTTAAACTCTCTGTTACCCCAGTTGGGGACGACGAATATCTAGTGCGGACAGAAAGGGTTGCACCCGGTGTACCCTTAGCAGAACAACAAGTCCGCTGGCCGATCGACGAATGGCTTGCACTGTCGGCTCAACTGATGAACGATCCGCTCGTGGGCTTGCTCCAAGGAAAAGCAGTACAGGGAATCGGTGCTGGCGGTCGCGGACTCTCGCGATCGGAAAAAAACTCAGCGCCGAATTTAGTAGCCCTCGGGCAGCAACTATACAGCGGGCTGTTTGAAGGAAACTTGCGCGATAGCTGGACTTGCGCTCAAGGCATCGCCCAGCACCGCCGAGAAGTGCTGCAACTACGGCTAGGACTCAAAGGCCGGCGCTTGCCGCGGCTGCCGTGGGAAGTTCTGCACGCGGGCGATCGCCCTTTGGCCACCGGCACCGATGTCGTGTTTTCCCGCTACCAACCAGGTACAAGTTTGTTCAAACAAACTCGGGTACTGCCCTGTAGCGGGCCGCTAAAAATTTTAATGGCGATCGCCTCTCCGAGCGATCGGGACAGCTTGCAGCTCAAGCGAGAAGTGCTCCACCTGCAACAAGAACTCCAAAACCGCACCGTTAACCCCCTCAAAAACAGCCCCCACTCGGAAATTCAACTGACTATTCTCGAACAGCCCGATCGAGAACAGCTTACCCAAGCCCTAGAACAAGGACACTACCAAGTCCTGCACTACGCAGGCCACAGCAACTTAGGTTCCAGAGGCGGCGAACTCTACCTAGTCAGCAGCCGCACCGGCTTAACCGAAACCTTGAGCGGCGACGACTTAGCCGGATTGCTCGTCAACAACGGCATTCAGATGGCCGTTTTCAACTCCTGCCGCGGAGCCTACGGCGACCCCTCCGATCTCGCGGACGACAGCCCGGAACGCAACTTAACCGAAGCTCTAGTCAAGCGGGGCATTCCGGCAGTGCTGGCAATGGCAGAAAGCATCCCCGACGATGTAGCCTTAACTCTCACGCGGCTGTTTTACCGCAACCTCAATCAAGGCTATCCAGTCGATCTCAGCCTGAGCCGGGCCAGGGCCGGACTAATTTCTGCCTACGGTTCTCACCAGTTATACTGGGCTTTGCCCATTCTCTACCAGCACCCGGACTTTGACGGCTATCTGACCGGAGCCGGGGCCCAAAGCGCTGCATCCGGGTCTCTGGTGCAAATAATCGCGTCGGGAACGCAGCCGGCGGTCGCGGGTACAGAATGGAAGGCGCCGTCTTCGCTTTCGGCGATCGCCCAATACCCGCCAATGCCAGCCAATCGACCGGATGAGTCAGACAGTTCTGACGCGGAAGTCTGGGAATATTTTCCCGACCAATTAAAAGATCGCAGGGATTGGGTTCACCAGAACGATCGGCCCTTTGCTGCTCATTCACCGAACTCAGAGACGGCGAAGCCCTCCTCTATTCCTAATTCTGAGTCTTCGGTTATCCAAGCAACTCGCGCCACTAAACCGGCTGAGAAACCGTTAAAAAATCCGGGATTGAAAAAATGTTTTGCCCTGACGCTTTGCTTGTTGCCCCTTGCTTTGAGTGCGGGCTTTTTTGGGTGGCGGCATTGGCACCCGCGAGGCACGAAACCGGAAGAGTTACTGCCGACGGTACGGACTCCCCTGTCGCAAAATTACCTGCAACAGCAGCACTAAAAAGCGAGATCCGATCGCACTGCTGAGTTTGGGGCTGCTTGCCCTGGCTCCAAACGAGCTGCGGTTGTCGCTGGCTTTTTTCGCGATCGGCTGCAGGAAAAGTTATTAATAATAGTATGCTGCTCGATCGCATTTCGGACTTACGCTCATCAACCCGGTTTCTACCCAAAATCAGAAGCTGGGCAACCCAGCGTCTAGAAAGAAATCGGGTTTATCGTCGAGAGAGTAATATCAAATCCCGTAGCATCGGAATTATAAGAGTGCGAGCGTCCACAGCGAACTACCGAAAAATTTCGCTGTGGTCGCTCGCACTCTGGTCGATCGAAATATATAATTCCAATGCAACCGGAAACGATATAAGTCCGGGACTGCTCGATCGAGCATTCGTCATTCGACAGCCGGAGCATTCGTCATTCGGCACCAGACAATAAAAGCAAGAGTGACAACAATAGTCCTAGACGCACGCGGGTCGCAAACCCGGTTTCTTCCTAGATACTTCGCTATTAAAACAAGATTTCTCGCAGAAACCGGGTTTATGAGGCGTAAGTCCTGAACAATTAAGAACGTCTTGACCGCCAGAGCGGTTGCTATATTTCACAATAAGTAATTGTGGAAGCGGCTGTGAGTTTGGCCTGCCCCTACAGCTTGCGCATAAATTTTGAGAGTCTGGCAGTTGTTCGGCAACGAGTGGAAACCAGTCATTTCCACCGAAACTCCATGCCGGGAACCGCTGCTCATTTGTAGTGCATCCAACATTTAAGCTGTTGCGCTTTTAACTCGCTCTTTTTCAATTCCCCTGTGGAAAGAACGTCGAATTCTCTGGATTTGGGCATGATATCAATTCCGGTTGCACTCTTCGACATGATAGGTCGGACACGGCGCCGTGTCCTGACTGTGGGTAACATTAATTCCGATGCTACCGGATTTGATATGAGGAGGAAGATTTTCCCGATCGCCCCGTCGCACCTGAGAAAGCGGCGAAGCGTCATTCGATTTTAGATTTGAGATGCAAGGATTTTGGATTGGCCCCACGGATAAATTCGGGAGCTTGAGGATTTGAGATTTTAGATTTTGGATTGATTCCACGGATAAATCACGTGGCGGGTACCACCTTTGAAATTCTTGGTCAAGAGTGGCGAAGCAATCTCGCCCCATTGAAACTATTTCCCTCAATGTGGCTGGGCGATGTTTGTGCCGCCGCGCCCATTGAGCCTGGTTTAAGCTAAAACCAGTTCAACGAACAGGTGAAATTTGCTTCAATTTTTACCGGATTGCCTTCCCCGGACTGCGTTCTGTGCAAGTTATATGCCAAACACCTTAATAGAAGATTGCTCCTCGGTATTTGGCGTTTTGAGGGGATTGGCAGCCCGAAAAACAGGGTTTATACCATTTTAGATTTTTGATTTTAGATTAAAGACTTGAATAATTGGGAATGACTTATTCCATAAGGGTTTGGAGCACGGGCCTGCAATTGGATTCTTTTTGTAAACTGGTGCGTGCAAGTAGCTGGCAGCGGCACCTTTGAACAAGTGCTGCCTCCCCTTGTTGAGGTAAAAGTTAACCCCGCGCCGGTAACTGCTTTCGGCAGATTTGCAGCGGTCGCGCTCTAGGTATTTCGATTCATGGCTGTCTTATTTTTACCTTGACCGCAGACACGATCGGGGATTTGTGAATGCAGGGAACAGACTTTACTGTAAAAAAGTAAAGCATTTAATTTGCGACAATAATTCCCCGCGCGATCGCTTGCAAGGCTTAGGCAAGCATTTGGGCATCGAGCGGCAAATAGATCGCCCTTCGAGCATCCTTACTTGCACCCCCGGTCTTGAGGCCGCAGAAATTTATCCAGAATTTTAATATTCAGAATTCTTAGTATTGACAGTGAAACAAAGTTAATCTAATGTGTTGTAATTGATATAAGTAAAGTCCAATAAGCGAGGTACGGTCAATGGCAGAAACAGCTACAGCACCCTTAACAGGAAAAGGTCTGCTTCAAAAAATCAAAGGCAGCGATTTGCCGCGCAGAGAACTTGCAAAGCTTTGCGGCTACTTCACGGTCAGCAAAAGTGGAGAAACGCGGATTAATCTGGCTGAGTTTTACGATGCAGTGTTAGCTGCTAAGGGCATTGAGCTAGAGAAGTCGAAAGCAGACGGACGCGGGCGAGAAGCGAGTTATCGAGCTAGCGTTCACAAGAATGGCTCGATCGTGATCGGGGCGAATTATACCCAAGAAATGGGATTAAAGCCGGGAGACGAGTTTGAAATTAAACTCGGATACAAGCACATTCGCTTGATTCAGATCGATGTTGACAGACCGGATGTAGAAGAAGTGGATGATGAAGAGGAGGATACAGAAGAATAGAGGCGATCGCGATGCAGTCAGCCGATAGCAAGGCGACTGGATTTGGCATTCGCTACACGAGTATTTGCGCGCTACCCTTCGATTTAACTGATGAGCTGTCTTGACTATTTCTATTTTCTCTTGTCCCGCAAAGACTACAGTGCCTCTGAACTTCGCAAAAAGGGGCAAGAGAAAGGTTTTGGCAATGATGAAATATTGGAGGCGATCGCGCAAATTCAAGACCGGGGCTATCAGTCCGACACTCGCTTGGTGGCAAACTCGATCGCCTCTGCTGCAGGCAAATACGGGAAGTCCGCCATCAAGCGCAAGTGCCTGCAAAAAGGAATTACCAGCGATTTGTTCGAGCAAGTCTGGGAAGAAGAAATTGCCGAAAATCAGGACTCCGAAGCAGAAAAACTGGCAGAATTAAAAGCCAAAATCATGCGGAAATACAAGATCGATACTTGGGGTAAAGCAGATCCGAAAACCAAGGGCAAAGTCTTGAATTACCTGCAATACAGGGGCTTTAATGCCTTTGAAATTTGGCGGCAGTGGCAGACGGAAGAAGAAGATGAGTAAGTTATAGGACAACCTGCGATCGATACGGCCCCCAGATAGTCAAGCACAACCGCACTGCTGTCTGGGGGCTAAATTGTGAGTATGTCATATCAATTCCGGTTGCACCGGAATCATATAGAGGACACGGCTCTTGGAGTGTCCCTACCGACAATAATATTGTAGGGACACGGCATTGCCGTGTCCTAATTTTGGCTAATAATTCCGATGCTACCGGAAACGATATCAATCCTCAGACTTGACTGAATAAGATTCGTACATCTGCCGGTGTCTGGCTAAAAGCTGGAGATATTTGTCGTTGATTTTGGCCAGCATCCATTTCTCTTGAAAAATGGCGGCGGATTCTGCTTTCACCGGATCTGCTTGTAGCGGCAAAATATCTTTTCGAGCAGCGCTTTGCTCTGCAACAGACTTCAGCTTTTGAGGGTTCTGCTGGTATTTTCGACCGCTTTTGTGGTTGGCGTAGCGACGCGATCGAGTATACCCCATCTGCAAGAACTTGCGAGCCATGTCGGCTCCCACAAAATCTTCGCGATCGAGATACTCTAAAAACAAAGAGTAAATTTTGCTGCTGGACTCCCTCGCAATTTCTGGAGTCTTAAATCTCCAGAAAGGCAGAATTTCTCCTTTGTAGGGTTCCACCAACAGCACTCCCTGTTCTCCTTTCCCCACCCGATAAAGTTCCGGGTGCTCTCGAAAGTCGATGTTCTTAAAATCCGCATGGTAGTCGAACTGCTTCATCGGGCGTTTTCTGTTCTATCTGGAACTATAGAAGCCCGCGGTTTACCTTCGTCTGGTTGGGTATAAACCCAGGCCCAAGCAATCAAGACAGCTTGAAAAGGCAGCCTGAACCAATACAGTAATTGGTTGTGGGGAATCCCTTCTATCGGAATGTTGTTGACGGCTTGATTGATATTAGCTGGAAACACGGCAATAAACAAGGCAATTAATCCCCACGCCGCCGCCCTGCTGACAGGAGGTACTAACAGCCCAATTCCGCCCAAAATCTCGAAAAAACCGCTGATATAAACCAAGGCTTCCGGGTAAGGAAGCTGGGGCGGCACGATTCTGATAAAAGGTACGGGTACTGCAAAGTGCAGCACGCCTACAATACTGATAGCTACTGCGAGGATAACTCGCCAAATTTCTTTTTGACTTTTCATGGCAATCGGTAATTAATAATTGTTAACTTGCTGCGAAAATGCTTGCAAAAATTCGCTATCTGCGATCGAAATGACAAGAAAACTGAGACACAAAAATCCAAGCCTTCGGGGCTTGTCTACTCTTGCTGGTGGCTGTAACGATTTTCATTCGTAGAAAAACCTGCTTTCGGGGTAAGTCCCCGACAAGTTTTCGCAGCCCCAAACTTGAGGAAGCAAGGTCTCGAATCGAAGGCAGCAGGTGATTGCCGAAAACAGATAGCGCGCGTTTTGATACCAAGATTTTAAGGTCTAGTTCCCTGCTGCTGCCTCTATCTTCGGGTAGTGAAACCTGATTTTTGGTTCCGGATCGGGCCCGGTCAGCAGCCAAACCAGTGGGATTTTCTCGATCGACAAATACGTCGCAGCTTAACATTAAATCATCCAGGGAATTGATGAGTGCGATTGCTGCTAAATTTGACCTTGCCTTGCAGGCGATCGCACCTTAATTCGACTAATTAATGCGAGTAATTTGTCAAGAACGTTTAGAATTATTTAATATTTTCGCTTTGAGAATTATTTGTAGAGGCAATTCGGGAACGATCTGTAATTAAAATTACCGTCTAAATTTTGTGTTTTGTCAACTTTGCAAAGATGTTACAATGGATCAAATGATCGAATATGCTAAAAAGTCGATCGCCGTAGCAACTTCCAAACCATCCTGCTGGAATTCAAGATTGTCACTCCTAGGCAGGAACTTTTTAGCCACCACATTATTCAAAAAGATTGAGCCTCCAAGCACTGTGTCATTTTTATCTACACGCAAGCAATCACCGACGACCATGAACACCTCACTCAACACCTCTAAATTTGGATTTAACCGGATGCTGCGGCAATCGCTGTTTGCAGGCATCATTTCCGCAGCAGCTTTGGCTAGCGGATGGGCGCCCGGTTTGTACGGACAATCCCCAGGCCTCGTTTTCGGAGCCTCCGCCCAAGCTCAAGAGATTAGCAACGAGGAAATTACTAGCTACGCTCGCTCCGTCTTAGCAATAGAACCCAAACGGCTGGGAGCCTCTCAAGAAATTAAAGGCTTAGCAGGAGGCTCGGTGCCCAGAGTAGTGTGCAACGAAACTCAGCAAATCAACCGGCTGTCTGGAAATGTTCGCGGTATTGTGGTAAATTACTGCCAACAAGCTAAAAAAATTATCGAAACTAATGGCTTGACAGTTAGTCGCTTCAACCAGCTCACTTTGCTCCAGCAAGCCGATCCGGCTGTAAAAGCGCGAATTCAAGCCGAGCTGCTGCGGCTGCAACAAGCGGGCAATCAATAAGCTTGAGGGTTTGAGTCTTTCTTCCTCTCCCGTTCGATTGTTCGAGTGACTAGACGGTATGCAAAAATGTTTGAAAAAATGGCGATCGTCTGTAAAAAAATGCTTGACAAAATAACAGAAATTTGGTAAGAAAGCCAGAACGGGAGCGGTTCAGAGAGATGAATGTTTTGCAACTCGCTGTAAATCCCAATTAGAGATAAAAAAGATATTCCTCAAAAACTAGATGTGAAGTGAATTCCTCTGAGGAATAGAATATAAAAATGCTAACATTCACAAAACATTTACCTGCAAATCCCGATGCAGTTGTCAGCTTTATTTTACCGATGACAGCCGACGATCGCACTCGCAGCCGCCACCAGTTCGAGACGGAGACGGGGGAAAGGCTGCACCTGAATTTGCCCAGAGGTACGGTACTGCGCGATCGAGATTTATTGCAGTCGGAAGACGGTAGCTGTTTGGTACTGGTAAGTGCAAAACCCGAATCGGTTCTGACAGCGCGGGCATCGACTCCGCTGCTGCTGATGCGGGCGGCTTATCATTTAGGAAACCGCCACGTAGCTTTAGAAATTGCCGATAATTATTTAAGGCTTTCTCCCGACTCTGTTTTGCAGAGAATGCTGGAAAAAATGGGTTTGGAAGTAATAGCAGAAATTGTACCGTTTCAGCCGGACATGGGTGCTTACGGTCACAGTCATTAGGAATTGGGCATTGGGCATTGGGCATTGGGCATTGGGCATTGGGCATGGGTCAAAGAGGGAATTGGTAACAACAGCTTTCCTGTCAACAGTCAACAGCTTTCCTGTCAACGGTCAACAGTCAACAGTCAACAGTGAACAGTCAACAGTCAACAGTGAACAGTCAACAGTCAACAGTCAACAATCAACTTTTATGTTTGTTGCAGCTAGCTTTTGCACCAGTGGGAGCTTATAGTTATTCTGAGGGAATCGAAAGCCTGGTAGAAACCGGTGCGATCGACAGCGAGATTGCTTTGAGGAATTGGTTAGAAAATTCGCTGCAATTCGGGGCTGTTCGAGTAGAAGCCGCTGTGGTGGTACGGGCTTTGAGGGCAGCCCAGATTGGGGATTTGACCGCTTTGAATTACTGGAATGCTTGGGCGACTGCTGCTAAGGAAACAGAAGAGTTGCGCTTGCAAAGTTGGCAAATGGGGCGGACTTTAGTCAGGTTGCTGCTGGATTTGCGTGAAGCGAAGCTATCCCGCAGGGAATCGCCCGTGGCTTCTGGGTTAACAACAAGTGTAAAAGATTTGGTGGAATTTGGCGGCAATCCGTGCAATTTTGCGATCGGCTTTGGCATTGCCGCCGCCAACTGGCAGATTGAAGAGGAAGCCGCCGTTTTAGGATATTTGTACAGTTGGGCTGCCAATTTGGCGAGTGCGGGCGTGAAACTGATTCCCCTCGGTCAAACAGTCGGTCAGCAGTTGCTGTTAGATTTGCAATCGCAAATTAGCTGCACGGCACAAGAAGTTTTACAATTAGAAGATGATGACCTTGGGAGTTGCAGTTGGGGATTAGGCCTAGCTAGCATGGCGCACGAAACTCAGTACACTCGGTTGTTTCGCAGTTGAAAATCAGACAATCTAAAATCTAAAATCTAAAATCTAAAATTGCTATGGGTGCTTTTCGTGTAGGAATTGCTGGGCCGGTTGGTTCGGGGAAAACTGCTTTACTTGATGCTTTGTGCAAATCGCTGCGGCAGCAATACCAGATTGCGGTTGTTACTAATGATATCTATACTCAGGAAGATGCCCAGTTTTTGGTTCGGAGTCAAGCTTTAGAGAGCGATCGAATTTTGGGCGTAGAAACGGGAGGCTGTCCCCACACAGCCATCCGCGAAGATGCTTCGATTAACTTAGTAGCTATAGAAGAGTTAGAACACAAATTCACGGATTTAGATTTAGTATTTGTCGAAAGCGGCGGCGACAATTTGGCGGCAACATTTAGCCCCGAGTTAGTAGATTTAACAATTTACGTGATCGATGTCGCTGCGGGCGATAAAATTCCGCGCAAAGGCGGGCCGGGAATTACTAAATCTGATTTATTAGTAATTAATAAAATAGACCTCGCGCCTTTTGTGGGAGCCGATTTAGGAGTGATGGAACGAGACGCTAAAAAAATGCGAAACGATAAACCATTTGTTTTTACTAACTTGAAGACCAAAGAAGGATTAGAATCGGTAGTTAATTTTGTTAAATTGAATATGGCATAGATTGAGAAAATATAGTATAATGTAAATAAAGTGACACGGCTCGCAATTCCCCGTGAAAACGTCTCCAGACAAATATAGTCTGCTTGAGTCGCGGGAGTGTCAAAAAAATCTCGTTCTAGTTTTGCCGTTTAATGACTACCAAGTAAGTTATGCTGAGTTGTTATGATGCAGCCGAATACTTTTTGGCTCAGGCAAGTGAAGATGCTGGCGATCTGATATCTAATCTCAAGCTTCAGAAATTGGTTTACTATGCTCAAGGCTTTCATTTAGCTTTGTACGATGAACCGCTATTTCCTGAAGCCATAGAAGCATGGACTCACGGGCCCGTTGTTCCTGATTTGTACCGTCACTATAAAAAGTATGGTACTGGTGCAATTCCATGTCCAGAATATATAAACTTTTCGATTTACGACGAAAAAAATAAGAGCCTGCTTGATGAAGTTTACTCTGTGTTTGGGCAGTTTGCTGCATGGAAGTTAAGGAACATGACACACGAAGAATATCCCTGGAAACTTGCTGCTCAAAATAGCGGAAAAATTACTCATCAATCCCTGAAAAAATACTTCAAGACTCAACTCAATTGTGAAGAAGCATCTTAAGGCAAATCAACGCCAAGAAAAAGGGAAAAGGATTTCACCTAGAGAAATTGTTGATTTACCGCCAGAGCAGGAGTCACCTCTATTTTCTTTGCGATACATGAATAAAGATTACTCTCTTTCTCAATGCACAAAAGATGAAAAGGCTGCTTTTGCAGATACGCTCTACAAATTAAATCAGCTTACCTGGAGTGAGATTAATGCTTGTCCCCGTCACGGATTGGGCTACGAGAAGATAGCCCGAAGTTCCATTAGAACACCTATTCCCAGCCATCTTAAGGATGATGTAAATTTTATTGCTTTTCGGTTTTGCGGGAAGGCTCCGATGGTTGGTTATCGGGATGGGGCTGTGTTTTATGTTATTTGGTTGGACAGGGGTTTTACGCTTTACCCTCATTAAAAAGAACTCGTTAAATTAGTGGCCGTGTCCAATTTTCGCTACCGCACCAGCAATTCCCTGACCAAATTTGCCAAACGTTCTGTACTGTCTCTCACCGCTAATTGAGCAGCAGCTTTAGACATTTTTTCCAAATATTCCGAATCTCTTAACAAATACAATACTTTGCTTTGCAAGACATCTGCTGTTAGTTCGCTTTGACGGAATACCACAGCGGCGCCGGCTTTAGCAAATACTTCCGCATTAAATCTTTGGTGGTCGTCAGCGGCGTGAGGAAAAGGAATTAAAATAGAAGGTACTCCAGTCACTGCTAATTCTGTTAGAGCACTCGCGCCCGATCGACTAATGGCTAAATTTGCTCGCTGCAACAAGCTCGCCACATTGTCGTAAAATGGCATTGACAAATATTGCTCGTGTTTCAAACTCTCAGCATCCGGGTCATTATTTCCGGTGAGGTGAACCACCCAAGCACCCGCATCAAACCAAGCCGGAGCACACTCGCGCACTAACTGATTGACTGCGACAGCACCTTGAGAGCCGCCCATGACTACCATTACAGGTACGCTGTCAGGAATTGGCAAATTTAGAGGTTGGCGAGTCAGGAATTGCGATCGCACCGGAGTACCCGCAACCACCGTTTTCGCGCGGGGTAAATGCTCGGCTGCTGCTGCAAATCCGATCGCCACAGCAGTGCACAAAGGACTAAACCAGCGCGTCACCTTCCCCGGAATTGCATTAGATTCGTGGAGAATCACCGGCAAACCCAAAGAGCGGGCCGCCAGAATTGCAGGTGCTGCGATGTAACCGCCAGTAGTAAAAACTCCCTGAAAATTTCCCGCTTTGAGCAGCTTCCGCACCTGAAGGATCGAGCCGGCGAGTCCGCCCAAAATTCGCACTGTACCGAGTCCAAATCGCTGCTGAAAGCCTTCAACGGCGATCGTGTGGAGGGGGTAAAGGGCTGGAACTAATTGCGTCTCCATGCGGTCTGGGACTCCCAGCCATTCGATCTGACAGTCGTTCAACTGCCCAGCGGTGGCGATCGCGGGAAATAAATGTCCTCCTGTACCGCTAGCTGCAATCAACAACCGGATAGGGGCTTTTGTCAAGGTATTTGTCTCTTTTACAAGTTCCACAGGTCGATCGATTTTAGATTAGAGGTTTTAGATTATTATGCTTATTGTTCCGGCAGTTTCAGCCAATTTTCAATCAGCCATCTAAAATTAGATTGTGCCGTGTCCCTCCTTCCGTTGTCAGTTTTCGTTGCAGGCGAACAGTTGCCTGCGCCGCGACTCCTGACAAATAACCAAATTATCATCTAATGCGTAATTTTTTGAATTTAGTGCCAAGTGTATCTCAGTATTTTTGCAGCCGTCGGGACGAAAAAGCCGATCCTCTTCGAGGGCTGCGCCAACGGGCGATCGTTTTTGGCTTTAACTGCGGGCAGTCGATCGCTCAAATGTTGTTATGTTTAACAGTGGTAAGTGTTGGCGTGCTGCATCCGACTGCTGTCAGAGCTATTGGTGCGATCGGGGCGACTCCCCAAACGAGCGCCCAAACCCCTGCAAATGCGCCTGCCCCACTCACAAAAGTGCTAACAGAAATTGACGCAGCGGCCAACCGGCGCGATGTCAAAGCAGTCATGGCATTTTACAGCCCGAATTTCACTCATTCTGACGGCTTAAACAGGCAAAGCATGGCAAAAGCCCTCACCCAACTCTGGGATCGATATCCGAGTTTAAATTACCGCACCGAGATCAAATCTTGGAACACCGAAGGTAGCGCCATTGTCGCTGAAACCGTAACTACAATTGCCGGCACTCACAAACAGGATGGCAGAGAATTAACTCTCAAAGCTACCATCCGTTCTCAGCAGCGCTTTGAAGGTGAAAAAATAGTTAATCAAGAGATTTTAGCAGAACAAACTCAGCTTACTTCTGGCGAAAATCCTCCCACAATTCAAGTGAATGTGCCGGAGCAAGTTAAGGTGGGCGAAGAGTACCATTTTGATGCCATTGTTCGAGAGCCGATCGGCGATGATATTTTAATAGGGACTGTTTTGGAGGAACCCATTACCGAAAAAACATTTTTTAATCCGTCACAAGTCGAGCTGGAGTTGCTAAATTCTGGGGGAATTTTTAAAGTAGGTAAAGCTCCGGCTACCCCTGAGAATCGGTGGGTTTCAGCAGTTTTGATGCGACAAGGCGGAATTGCAATGGTTAGTGTGCGATTGCGGGTGGTCAAGTAATAAAATAGGTGTTATTAGTTATGTGAGTAATTTTTGTAGTGGCGGGTTAAGTAAAATCTCTAATACAAATGAGAGAACCCGGTAAACCTGCCCCTACAAGAATTATTGTTAAGTGACCAGACTTGATTTTATACCAACTAAAAACTAAGTTTTTTCCTCTTCCTTCCTCTCTGCGCCCTCTGCGCCCTCTGCGGTTAATACATCTTTCTTCTTATTAAAAATGATTTCTCTCCAAAATCAAATTGTTTTCATTACAGGTGCGAGTAGCGGTATCGGAGCAGCCTGCGCCAAGATATTCGCCAAAGGTGGAGCAAAACTAATTTTAGCAGCCCGCCGCCTTGAAAAGCTCGATCGACTGGCAAACGAACTTGTAGAAACAAAATCGATCGCCTCGGCGAACGAGATTTATTTGCTAGAATTGGACGTGCGCGATCGCCCGCAAGTCGAATCGGCGATAACTGCGCTTCCCGATGCCTGGAAAGCGATCGATATTCTCATTAACAATGCGGGATTGAGCCGCGGTTTAGACAAACTGCACGAAGGCAACTTTCAAGATTGGGAAGAAATGATTGATACCAATGTTAAAGGCTTGCTGTACATGACTCGCTACATAGTGCCGGGAATGGTAAGCCGAGGCCGCGGCCACGTAGTGAATATCGGCTCAATAGCAGGCCGCCAAGCTTATCCGAAAGGTAATGTTTATTGCGCTTCCAAAGCAGCAGTGAGAGCTATTTCCGAAGGGTTGAAACAAGACCTTTTAGGAACGCCAGTGCGGGTGACGGAAATAGAGCCGGGTTTGGTGGAAACTGAATTTAGCAATGTCCGGTTTCACGGCGATTCAGAAAAAGCAAAAAATGTCTATCAAGGATTGACACCGCTGACTGCCGACGATGTAGCCGATGTCGTGTATTTTTGTGCGACGCGATCGCCCCACGTCAATATTAGCGAAGTCTTGCTGGTTCCCACGGACCAAGCTAGTGCAACTCTGGTTCACCGAAAAGAGTTTTGAGTTTTTAGTGGTAAGTGTCCGGATTGCGCTCGAATTCTCAGGAAGCTTAAGTGGTAGATGCACCCTGATTAATTAACTCCCGACCAATTTTGGCCGGGTTTTTTATTGGGCGATTTGGTGATGTTGAAAAAGTTTGAGGTAAGTGTCCGGATTGCGCTCGAATTCTCAGGAAGCTTAAGTGGTAGATGCACCCTGATTAATTAACTCCCGACCA